>JAJOKI010000079.1 GCA_021129915.1 Methanocellales archaeon
CAATTCAGTAGACATCGCCACCAACCTGTCTGTTTCCTTGTACCGCAAATGCTCTGCATTGACTATTCTGGTAACGCCTTCTGCGCATGCCCCCAATACAGCGACAACGGGCACCAAATCAGGAGTGTCAATAGCATCGACCTCAATGCCCCTTAAATCTGCCCCATCAACTGTCACTACTCCTTTCGATTTGTCCCAGGAGATATTTGCACCCATCTCTTTGAGTATCTGGACGATTTCGATATCTCCCTGCTTTGAGGGAATTAAATTCCGAACCGAGACCTTGGAATTAGTAACCGCCCCTGCAGCGAGCAGATATGAGGCAGATGAGAAGTCGCCAGGAATCATGTATGACTCGATATCAATGGACTGCATGCATGGAATCATAAATTGGGTGGAATCTGTAAATAACTCCACCCCGGCGTTTTTTAGCATATCCACAGTTATTTCTACATATGGCCTGGATTTCAGCTCACCATCTACACGTATTGTAGTATCCTTTTCAGCAAATGGGCATGCAAGCAGTAAACTGGAAATAAATTGGGAGCTGATGGACCCGTCAACTGTCGTTTTTCCCCCGTTAAGTTTGCCCTTCACAACTATCGGTGCAGTCCCATCTCCTTTGGTGGAAAACGCGACCGCTCCCAATTCATTCATCGCATTCAACAAGGGAATGTTTGGGCGCTTGCGCAATGATGCGTCACCCGTTAAAACTGTTGCATCGGCTATCAAACCACCAATGGCAATCATAAACCTAAGCGTTGTCCCTGAATTGGCGACGTCTATTACATTTTCTGGCGTTACGGGATTGCCCATCACGCCGCTGATTCTTAAAACATTCTCTTTTCCTTCGATGATGCGTATAGTTGCTCCAAACGCCTCGCATGCATGAACGGTGGCCAACGTATCTTTTGAAAGGAGAGGATATAATACCTCGGACTCCTTGCCAAGACTGGCGATTGCCACTGCTCTGTGTGTATAGCTCTTTGACGGAGGAGCGTATACGGTACCTTTTACCGTTGACGGTTGAATATCAACATCCATAGCAAACAAATAATATCATGAATGAAGATATACATTATGGTAATTGTATGCTGACCAAAAAATTGGAGCATGAATTAAATATGCTCGAGCGACATATATTGGTTCTAAAGGCAGTTATACGTGGGGAGCCGATTGGAATATTAAAACTTGCTGAAGAAACGGAATTTCCAAAACACAAGGTCAGATATTCCCTAAGGGTGCTGGAGCAGGAAGGGTTGATCGAGCCATCGCTTCGCGGTGCCGTGGTGACTGACAAGGCAAAAAAATTCATCGCCTGCTTAAAGTCAGATATCGAGCGGCTCGATAAAAAATTAAATCAGATTTATCAATGATTTGAAAAACCATAGGAAACGTCAGGAATCAAAATCCTCTATCGAAAAATTTAAATCAAGTATAGACATTTTGATGTCCACGGCCCATATCACATATTCCATGACCGTTGCCGCCATAACTCAGTTGGTAGAGTGTCTGGCTGTTAACCAGATTGTCACAGGTTCGAGTCCTGTTGGCGGCGTGTCGAATAAGAACTCCAGCGGCAACCAATATGGAATACAAGACCGAAAGGGACGAACTCATTGAAGAATTAAAATCATATGGCGTTGGCGAGCGTGTGCTAAAAGCGATGAGAAAGGTCCCACGCCACCTGTTCCTCCCGGAAGAAGTTAGAAAGTACGCCTACGTCGATCGTCCCCTCCCAATCGGAGAGGATCAAACCATCTCGGCACCACATATGGTCGCGATGATGTGTGACCTGCTGGACATTAAAAAAGGCATGCAAATTCTGGAGGTCGGTGCTGGGTGCGGATACCATGCAGCAGTCATGGTCGAAGTGGTTGAAGATGGCCATATTTACACAGTTGAGCGCCGGGAATCCTTGGCAAATACAGCGCGAGAGAATCTCAAAGTCGCGGGTTATTCAAATGTAACGGTCATCGTCGGAGACGGCACGCTGGGATTATCCGAACATGCACCATATGATAGAATCAGCGTGGCATGCGCCGCACCAGATATTCCGCCGCCTCTACTCGAACAGCTCAAATTCGGTGGAAAGATGGTGATACCTATCGGGCGGCATTCTCAGGAGCTGTATCTCGTCGAGAAGAAGGATAATATCATCAAAAAGAGGAGTGGTGGCGTGATGTTCGTTCCACTGATGGGGAGATATGGATTTCATGAGTGATATTGTATGTCCTGTTTGCAATTATATTTGTATGGCAACTGTGACCGTATCTACTAATTTGACTGAATGCTACAGTTGTAATTCAAAACCACTGGTCCAGCGTCCTCTGTTCCCTGCCAGAAGCATCGACCAATCGCTCCAGCGCTTTGCGAACCCTGTCTTCTGAAAAATCATGCCTATCACAAAGAAAACTCTCGACCCCATTCTCGTCGGGTTCGCGCCATTCCACCTCGTAATCCGAGGTGACATCGGGATATAAGAAGACGTCCCTAATTGCATCGAAATTCTCGATGTCTGCACTCAACTCGGCCAGCGCGCCCTCGATTGCACCATGCTTTTTAATAAGTTTCAATGCCGTTTTTGGTCCAACTCCCTTGATGCCAGGGTTATAATCCGTGCCAATCAGAATTGCGATGTCGACCAATTGTTCGCGTGTAATTTCCAGCGCGCTTAGAATTGAGTCCAATTCGACGTTCTCCGGATTCGTGTCAATATAGATGTTCTTTCCTGGCAATTTGCGCCTGCCTGCGATGGTCAGGTTCCTGATCAATACGGGAGCGCCAACGAGAATGGCATCGTAATCTTGTGAGCCGACTGCATATGCGTCGCGGTTTATCGCCATGAATGCCGCTTGAGCTTCTCCTTCGGACGGTGCCTGGATACATGGAATTCCCATGAACTCCAAAAGCGTTTTTGCACCATCGACTATCTGCGTATCAATCTTAGAGGATGCCTGAGCGAATTTGAAGGCTTCTGCACTTCCTGCTTTTTTTGCCTCTGCCCATAGTCTCTCTGCAGCGCTTCGAACCTCGCTGCGCTCTTGAATGGTCATGGTCTTGAGTTTCGATGGCGCCCCATCAAATACGAAGATGGGCTTGAGCCCGCCCTCGATCAAGTTGGTATTCCGATATAGCAGTCCAGAGAGGTGCGATGTTATCTCCCCTCTGGAATTCATCAACGGCGTGCCATCTGGCTGACGAATGATGCTGAGAAATTGATAGATGGCATTATATGCGTCGATAGCTATCGCCTTCCCGAATAGGTCCTTCAGGCTGATCTCCCGCCTTTCAACTATATCTCCAAGATCTACTCCCATGGTCGCTCCGAATAGCTGTGCACCTTAAAACTAAATATATCTTAAGGCACAATGAATTACTCATGTACAATATCTCGCTGGCAAGGCCCTGTACCGATGACCCAGATAAGTATATAGCGGAGAGCGGTTTCAGCAGGCCATTTTCCATGAAAAAACTCTGTCAGTTGTTAAAAAAGCGCGTCGCCAACCTGAAATGCGCCGAAGACCTTGGCGTGGCCAAGTTCGAGATCGATGGCAAGACGGTCATGCTCTACAGGAACGGACGAATAGATATAAGGTCAGTAAAGGATGCAGCCGACGCCGAAACCATCATGGAAAAGACCGAAAGATTAGTAGCTCCGGCGCATGAGTGATCGATTGTTATTTTCCAATATTAAACGCGCTTAATGAGTTCCCATATATCTGGTTTAAGAGTCCCGTTACATCCATATTTTTTATTTCTGAAATTTTTTTAATCGATAGTTCGACATTCCAGGGAAAATTTGTCGTTCCGGAAGGTGCGAGATAGGGCGCATCCGTTTCGAGCAGGATATTTTCAACAGGACAGGACTTTGCGAGTTTCTTATGTAATTTAGACGCCAGTATCATGGTCGAAAATGAGATATAATAACCGAGTCCGATGCATCGCTCCATTATTTTTTTGCTTCCTGAAAAGCAATGCATAATGACATTATTTGTATCGTTTTCTTCTAAAATGCTTACTACTGCGTCCTCTGCTTTTCTCGAGTGCACAACCAGAGGAAGGTTCAATGACCTGGACAATTCGATCAATTCTTCAAATCTTCGTCTTTGCATCTGCAGTATATCATCATCCGTATCCCAGAAATGGTCAAGTCCAGTTTCTCCAATTGCCACTATCCTATCCGCATTCTCCTTTATATACTCAATTTCGCTTAAAAATTCCGAGTCGCTTATGTTTTTACATTCGGCCGGATGGATGCCTGCCGTGGCATAAATAAAATCGGGATGCCTGGCAGATAATTCGATTGCCCCCCTATTCCATGATACATTGGCGCCAGAGACGATTAAAAAATCCATTTTACGTTTCGCCTGCTCTATTATTCCATCCAGGCGACCATCGTATTTTTCGTGCTGCAAATGACAATGGACGTCCACCAGACGTAGTGACATCTTAATCCCAAAGTCATCGATATTCGCGTTTTGTAAGCGCCTCTACTGCCTCTCTGATTCTCTTGACGGTTGCGCTTAGCTTTCGTTCCACGCTTTCCTCGACTCCCTGGATATTCACCCTCAGTGAGCGCTCCTTGGCGTCAATCTTGTTTTCCATCGCTCTCAATCGCGTATCTATGCTCAAAAACATTGCGGCTAATGCGCCTGCAAATATCATCGCGGCTATGACTATCACTGGATCTCCCCTAACCACTGGCCAGAAGGTCGTGAGTATAAAAGCCGAAGCTATCATTATGGCCGAAAATAATATATTTCTCGTTTCCATCTGTTCCACCTCATCGACAAAGTTTAATCATCTGTTATGTAATAATATCTCCATATATTATAAATCTTCACTGATTTAGGATGTGTGACTGGATACCTGTGCCCTTGGTCGTTTGAGTAATATCTCGATCAACTGCGCCTTTATTTCTGCTACACCCTCGCCCGTCTTCGTGGACATATCCGCGTCTACTTCCTTCAGATCGCCTTTATTCGTAACCACCACTATCGGGATTTTCAGTTCTTTCTCAATCTCGGCCAACAGGCGCTTCTGGGCATCGATCAAATATCCACAGGTCTCACTTGGGTCCAGTATGAACAAAACCACATCTCCCAGATGCTTGAGCGCAGATATCGCCTGCAATTCAATGCGATTACGCTCCGAAAGGGGACGATCCAGCAATCCTGGAGTATCGATCACCTGATACTCAACCCTATCATGAGTGAAGTGCCCTATCAAAACGCCCTTCGTCGTGAAGGGGTATGTGGATATCTGCGGTTTTGCGCTGCTTATCCATGCGACAAAACTCGATTTGCCCACGTTTGGGTAACCAGCAACTATAATTGTAGGAATATCGGCCACTGCCGGCAATTTCCGCAATTTATCCCTTGCTTCATTTAAAAATTTTAAATCCGAATCTATTTCCCGAACAATCGAGGCAATTCGTCCAAAGGCCTGTTTTCGAATTATCGCAAAATTCTTGTCCTTCCGCAGTTCTCCAATATAACTCCTCGAAAGTGTCTTGACTTTTGTGCTTGCCCAGTGCAGAGAGGACAATGACATTTTGAGCTGATCTATGCCAACGAGGATATCAGCCAGCTCCCTGTAAAACTGTGGCATGTCATCAAAGTTAGGAAATCGCCTGACGTTGTTCAACAGATTATCTGAGATGATGTTCGATGCTGTCATGACCATCGACTCTGCTGCTTTAATCCGTACTCCCTTTCCCCTCCCTGTACGGGATGCCTTTTTGAACGCCTTGTCGATCAACTCTTCTGCTGTAAGCACAGTCGGTAATTTCTCAAATATCAATATGATCACTTCATGTTAATCATGTCTCGTAGAGATTACAACTCCATCAGAGTGTCGCAGATGAAACCCTTCGGTTTAGTTGGTGTTCCATCTGGTGCATCACGAAACATATTTAACGTCTCAGGATTAAAATTACTTGTTAATCATTATAATGGAGCATCATGGAACTGTCGCCGATTCAAAGGGAGATTCTTGTCGCCCTCATAAACATGGTCCGTCAGAAAAATGCAGCTGTGAGAGGGAGAGAGATAGCCCAGATTATCGACCGGAACCCTGGCACAGTTCGGAATCAGATGCAGGCGTTGAAGGCGCTCCAGCTGGTAGAGGGCATTCCGGGACCAAAAGGGGGATACAGACCAATTGAAAAAGCATACGAGGTCCTCGGCATCGAGGAGATGGAGGAGGATAAAGTCGTTCGCATCCATCGCGACGGCGTCGAAATAGAGGGAGCTACGGTTTCGCAAATAACTTTCACGACCATCGGACATCCCTATTTATGCTACGCATCCATAAAAGTCATTGGGAACATACGATCGATTAATACAGGAGATAAAATCACGATCGGACCCACGCCAGTGAACAAGCTGATGATCAGAGGAGAAGTCTATGGTCGCAACGATGTAGATAACGTCATACTATGCTCCATTTCAGAAATGATATCCCTGCCAAAGAAATTGATTAAAGAATATGTACCCGAGAGAATGATATTCCTCTCCCCTGACTCGACCATAGTGGAAGCGTCGCGTATTTTGATCGAGCACA
>JAJOKI010000007.1 GCA_021129915.1 Methanocellales archaeon
CTTCAAAGAAGTGGGGGACCATCGCAAAACCGGGCGAAGACGCCGGTGTTATCGACGTGAAGGGTTGCCCGGGCGGCTCTGCTGCGAATACGATAGTGGGGCTGGCGCGATTGGGTCTGAGCACGGGATTTATCGGCATCGTGGGCGATGATGTAGAGGGGGATATCATCAGGGAGGAGTTTGCTGCCGAAGGTGTCGATGTCAGCAGAATTAGGAGAGTGAAAGGAAGTAGTGGAGCGGTGCTTGTATTTATCGACAAACGCGGGGAGCGGGCGCTATACATAAGCCCTGGAGTCAATGACGCGCTGTATATTGATGAGGACGATCTGGAGTATGCCAACAATGCCCATTTCGTTCATATGGATTCGTTCGTGAGCGCAGAGCAGTTGGAGATGCAGAAGAAGTTTGTGAAAGAGACAAGTGCGGCGGTCAGTTTCGCACCAGGAATGCTGTGCTCCAAGTTTAAGTTTGATGTTTTAAAACCCATCATCGAGAGCTGTCGTGTCGTATTTCTGAATAGAAGAGAGATTCGTTCGCTGACCAGCGCAGGGCATAGAAGGGGGGGCGAAGTTTTGTTGAATGCTGGCGCTGAAATGGTGGTGGTGACTCTTGGCAAAAAAGGTTGCTACATCGCCAACGAGGGCATCTACATAGCGGCGGCAAAGGCAGATGCTGTGGATACGACCGGCGCAGGAGACGCTTTTGCGGCAGGGTTTTTGTATGGATTGTCAAAGGGAGAGGTCATGAGGCGATGCGGCGAGTTGGGGAATGCCGTCGCATCCATGTGTATAGGAAAATACGGAGCAAGAGAGGGGCTGCCGTACAAAAAGGAGTTAAATCATCCCTTTTGGCGGCATGTAGGCGCTCCTTGATCAAATTTCTCAACTCACTTCGCGCACATCAGTGCGATCCGGTCGCGCCATTGTCTCCATGGGGGGAGCATATCAAGGCGCTCTATGATCTGGTCTACTTTCGATAAGATAGAAGTGGTTGGGTTTGAGTGTAACTCCTGGACGGCGGCCAACCCTGACGTTCTTGCCGATCAGTTGGCGAAGAAGGGTGGATTTGCCCACTGATCAAGGCCATAAGCCATAATAAGCATTCAGCGCAAATACCGTGACCGCTGCTACGATGCCTACGACCATTATCGTTTTTGGATTGATGGCAATGGCTGACTTATCTGCGTCATAATACCTCATCAAACCAGCGGATGACATAAACCCACTTTGAGCTTTTTTCTTTTTCGCCATGTGACTCCCCTATTCGATTTATACTGGCGTTCCTATTTATCTTTTATGGCTCATGTTCATCAGATATGGAATTCGCATCGAAAACATTTTTAAGAGCTGCATCACTAATGGGAGGAAAATATATGAATCCATACAAAAAAATTTTGATCGCAACTGACGGGTCTCTGCAGACAAGGAAGGCGGTGGAACAGGGCATCGAGCTTGCAAAGTCGGTGGATGCAAAATTGCATGTGATATACGTGGTTGACACCTCTGCATTCGATTTCTTTCCGGTTGGTGCAGCGGTGGAGAAGACGCATGAGTTACTCCGTGAAGAGGGGGAAAAGGCAACAAGAGCGGTCGAAGAAATGGCTAAGAAGGAGGGAGTGGGTGCTCAATCAGAGATACTGGTCGGACGGCCTGCTATCGAAATCGTTATTGGGAAAGTTGGTCTCGAACGATTTTTATTGGGAAGTGTGGCAGAAAAGGTCATAAGAACGTCACCAGTTCCGGTGATGGTCGTGAGGAGTAGATAATGTCAGTAAAAGTCAAAGACATAATGGTAAAAGATGTTGTATGCGCAACAGTGCCCGGATCAAGGGATGATGTACTGGCGTTGATGAAGAAGGAGAACATTTCCGGCGTTCCCGTGGTCAAGGGGAAGAAACTAATCGGGATAGTAACACGCAAGGATATTTTCAAACATCCCGAGGAGGAGCAGATCGCATTGTTAATGTCGAGAGACCCCATTTTGATTTCCCCTGAGGCCAACATCGCCGATGCCGCAAAACTAATCGTCAACAACAATATACGGCGGTTGCCGGTGGTGACCGATCACACGCTTGTCGGCATCCTAACCGTTGTCGATTTAATGGGCGCCATCGCCAATATGAACCTCACAGAACCCATTGAAGATTACACCCAGCGTGATCTGCTTGCCATATGGGATGAGGTGCCGCTACCCGTGGCCCTGGAGATCCTGAGGTTGGGCAATGTGGATGCGGCATCTGTTCTCGACGCCAAAAGAGACCTTGTTGGCATAATAAGCCATACCAATTTGATCGCCATAAGCGAGATTGAGGACTCTGTTGAGATGTCAGATATGTCTGCGGGGTCTGATGATGATGCCTGGACTTGGGAAGGCATACGTGATACGATGAGCTTGTACTATGGCGTCTCACATATAAAATTACCAGAGGTGCCGGTAAACAGGGTGATGACCAAGGATGTTATTACCGCTTTCCATCACTCGGAAATCAGCGACTGCGCACGGAAGATGTACCGGGCCAGAATTGAGCAGATGCCCGTCATCACCGCAGACAATAAGCTGATTGGATTGCTTAGAGATATGGACCTGCTCAGAGTATTGATCAAATAGCCTCGCCGGAGGATGAGATGGACAAGTACGAGCGCGTTATCGAGATGGCAAAGCGACGGGGGTTTCTTTGGCAGTCTTTCGAAATTTATGGTGCCACTGCTGGTTTTTGGGATTTTGGGCCGCTCGGCGCCATTCTGAAAAGGCGGATTGAAAATCTCTGGCGCGAGTTCTATGTGATAAACGAGGGGTTCTACGAGGTAGACGGTCCCACAATTGGCATAGAGGACGTGTTCACCGCCTCCGGGCATGTCAGGGGCTTCGTCGACTTGGTGGTCGAGTGCAAGAAGTGCGGCGAGATGTTTAGAGCTGACCACCTGACCGAAAAACACAATGGTGGATGTCCGGAATGCGGCGGTGTGCTCGGCGACCCTTACGCTTTTAACCTCATGTTTAAGACCGCGATTGGACCTGATTCCAAGCGAATCGGATATCTTAGACCCGAGACGGCCCAGAACATCTTTACCGCTTTTGGGCGGTTGGTGCGGTTTTATAGAAATAAGCTGCCGTTTGGCGTGGCACAGATTGGAAAGGTGTATCGAAACGAGATTTCGCCAAGACAGGGCGTGATTCGGCTTAGGGAGTTTACCCAGGCCGAGGCAGAGATATTCGTGCATCCCTGGGAGAAGCGCCATCCACGATTCGGGAGCGTTGCCGATACAGTGGTGCGATTATACCCTAAGGAGAAGCAGGATGGAATCAATATCACGGTGGGGGAGGCGGTCGAAAAGGGCATCATAGCGCACCAGTTTTTAGGATACCATATCGCATTGGCCCAGTCTTTTTTAACAGATGTTGGCATCCCTTTGGAGAAACTCAGGTTCCGGCAGCATCGAGTGGATGAAAGGGCACATTATGCAGTCGATTGCTGGGATGCCGAAACGCTAACAGATAGATTTGAGTGGATAGAGCTTGTGGGAATCGCAGATAGAACAGATTATGACCTTAAGTCCCACTCCGAACATGCCAATGCCGATATGAGGGTTTTTGTCTCATATGACCGTCCGAAGACCGTTGAACAGCTTGTAATAAAACCAGATATGGGTGTACTTGGGCCCAAATTCAAGGATATGGCGGCAAAAGTTGCAGATGCGTTAAAGGCGCTGAGCATTGACCAGCTGAGGGGAGAGGAAATCGCCGTCAAGATAGACGGCAAGATAGTTCGCATCGATCCAAAGTGGATTGAATATGAGCGCGTCACAGAGGAGGTGCAAGGGGAATATGTCGTGCCGCATATCATCGAGCCTTCATACGGCATCGACCGAATTGTTTACGCGCTGCTGGAGCATTCGTTTGAGGAGGAGTGTGTAGAGGATGATGATGCAAGGATCGTCCTGCGCATTCCACCAAACATCGCGCCCATACAGGTTGCGGTCTTCCCGCTGCTCTCAAAGGATGGCTTGGTCGAGTGTGCGAAAAGGGTCGAATCCCTATTAAGGCAAAACAAATTGCTGGTAGATTATGATGAGTCCGGTACGATTGGACGTCGATATAGGCGACATGACGAGATAGGGACGCCGCTGGCTGTGACCATCGACCACCAAACATTAGATGATGATACGGTCACGATTCGGGACAGGGATTCGATGGAGCAGGTTCGGGTGAGAACGGACGAGGTGGTGGAAATCGTCTGCGGGTTGTTGTCGGGAGATGTTTCGTTTGAAGGTGCCGGGACGCGGATTTGATGTCCAATTCATCACGAATTTATGACTATATAGTACTATATAGTCTATGTAGTATCTATATATAGCTAATATACCTATCAATATGGTACTTGCACAACATTTATATTGTTATACCCCAAGTATCCATTGATGTCACTATACCATGACGAGAGTGGTGTTACCGTTATAATCGGCACACTGCTATTAATTCTGATTACAGTAACCGCAGCAGCTGGTTTTGCGCTTATGGTCTCAGAGTTACAAGAAGAGGAGATGGCGCGAAGAGAGCGTATAATCGCTGTAGAAGGTGAGAACCTTCGGATCGTCTCGATTGACCACGTCCAACATATTGCCACACACCCCCGATTGGGCCTGATCAATATAACCATTCATAATCTCGATATTAACCCCTCGCATATAATCGGGATCGCCCTGAACGATGGGCAGGTCATAAACTTCACCGCCAAGGATGGGGCGGGCAATTTTATAACTGCAGGGGGAGCCAACGAGATATTCAATTTCACAAATAGATTATCGATTCCTGGTGGGGGGGTAAGGACGGTGCATATAAATCTGACTTGCCAGAACGACTTCAAAGGGGCTGAAATCACCAATAATGAGACTTTTGAGATTGCGGTGATGACCTCGCACATAAATATATTCAGACGGGTTTTCGCGCCGCCCGTGCCGCTTGTAGAGGTGGAATTCGACACCGAACGCATAGTGGATGCCAATGGCAACGTCACCTACCGCAATTTCCTGATACTGGATGCGTCGAGGTCGTTTGACCCCGACCCTGATGACTTCATTACAGCATATAGGTGGGCGGTGTGGAATAACACTGAACTGATATATGATTACAACCTGACTGGGAGGATGGTAAGGCCCATGAACCTTAACCTAACAACAGCCCAGGATATAAGAATAGACCTTGAGATAGAGGATAACACGGGCATGACATCAAAACTCAGCCAGCGATCCGGGAATATCATCATTCCGAATTGACCCTGAAAACAAATTAAAGCAGGAAAGATTATTCAGGCAAGTATCGACTTCTGTATAGGGCATATGCGGTCAGGAAATATGCAAAGAGAGCTGCGAAGACGAGGGGGATGGCCAAGTTGAAGTAGGGGGATGGCGCATACCAGCAAGCAGCGTAGAATGTATACAGCGATAGTGTCGTTGCAATCAGCATACTGATGATGGCTTTCATGATGATTTATACTTTTTGTCCTATCCCATGATAAATCTTGTGCATATAGACTATATAGAGATATAGAGGTGGGGCAGTCATTCTCGTTTGAGTATCTCATATCCAAAAACTGCAAGCGTGAACATGACGGATATCAGTGAGAGTGCAAGCACCATATTCGAGTAGGATGGACACATAACATACCACGACATCCCGCCAAGAACGTGCACAATACTCAGCAACAGGATGATGGTAACGCCGATATAATACATCTCAGAAGCCATAAGAAGTTTCAGTACAATATAGCCGGCGGCATAGTAAAAGAACATCGTAAATACCAGATATGGAATCACGATGTCGTGTCGGATGGCGTGTGTCAGGAGTGGGCTATGTTCGTACTTAAGTATCATCTCGATGCTGCCAGCAAAGTAGAACGTGAGGGCATAGTCGAGGGCGATTGCGGCGCAAAGAACGAGCGGGACGACCTTGTAATTGTGATAAATCGATTGCAAGCCATGTGATATTCGCTGCATTGAATTCACCATTTTGACATGATCTTCCCACTGGTATATCTTTTTATCCAAACAGCCACATCTATATAGGCTATATAGGTCTCAATAGCATATATAGGGGATATATATGCATCAATATACTATTTGGATAAGTTATATATATGTGCAACCCAATTATTGTTCAGAGCGGTCTGGTGGATGTCATGAGGCTGCTCTGAGTGTCAGAGTGTGCGTGTCCTACACGTTTCTGGACGAGATGTTTGCTCGCTCTGACTAACCGCATAAAAATATGCAAAATAGGTGAATAGAAATGGTAAAAAACACAATAGAGAGAATAGGAGCCGGAATTAAAAACCGGTTCAAGGAATTGATAGAGGACACTCGAGCTGTGTCTCCCATCGTGGCAACGCTCGTTCTCGTGGTCGTGGCGATCACCGGAGCTGCAGCAGTTGGAACGATGACCGGGGCATTCAGCGATGAGGTGGCAGAACAAGTAACCACAGAAGACATTCAGGGAGGGACTAGCCTCCTGATCGCGGGCAGCACGACAGTGCAGCCGGTGACAGAACTGCTTGCAGAGGCATTCATGAGA
>JAJOKI010000100.1 GCA_021129915.1 Methanocellales archaeon
GGCACCCTTTCTATCGTCTTCTCTATCTCCTTATCCTCACAATCCACGTTATACCATGTTCTTCCCCCGTACAGTATGCAGTCATTGGTCCTGCCCATTGCCTCCAGGTCATTCTTTGCTATGGGCGCTATCGGACACACGCCGAATCCGCTGACCACCGAGCCGATGTCAAACCCTATTTCGTGCATCTTGTGCATTCCGGTTTCGACCAAACGCGCTGATATCTGGATGGATCCTGCTACGCTTGCGCACGGGGCAACTAATATATACAGATCTCTGGATTCGACGCCGCACTTCTCAGCGATGTAGTCTGCAACCTCTGCCTCTGGTGCCTTGGATGTTTCCAGCACCAGTATGGCAACATCGGACTCGTCTTTATATTTTAAATCCTCAAACAATTTCTCCCTCAAGGCCAATGCTCTGGCTGGACCGGACCCAAGCGCAAAGAACTTCCCAACGCTGATGCTCCATCCGGCATATTGTGAAGCCATGCATCCGATCAACGGCTGGTCAACAACGATGTTCATTGCATGGAAGTTACAATCGGCAATGCTCATCTGGGTAAACGATATCTCCCCCAATCCGCCCATGCATATCTCTGAAAGCAGTTTTCCCGCCTGCATTCCTCCCCTTGCCTCGATTCCGCAGTCCAATATGGTAGTGCCATTTTCAATCTCCAACACATCGATGTTCAATTTGTCTGAATTGCCCACCATATGGTCCACGATCTTTTTTGCCTCTTTATTTACACTGATCATATCGCCTCACCTCAAAATTTCCTCTAAGTGCATCTTATATTTGCCGAGCTTTCCACCGTAGTTGCCCGCAGTTATCCTTACGACGCCTGGAATTTTGGTCGCCGCCATGATCCCGCATCTCATCGCATTTTCGACTGCACCTGGGTCTATGCCGTTTATGACGATTTCGTACATCGCTTCCACACCAGGAGGCACCATGGTTTCCACCTCGTCTCTGAGGCTTGGACAAAATTTTTCGTTGGTAGTCGCCTTCATGAATTTATGTTTGTTTGCGCCGACCTTCGACCCGGATGCCACTATGCCGCCGGGGAACGGAGTGATGCTGCCCTCCAATTTGGAGATGGCGCTAACCGCATTTTCCGCCGCCATGAGCGCTGCCATCTGATTCTTGGCGAGGATGAAGAAATTGCCACCGGCAACGCCGCTAACCGCACCCATGCTGTGTTCAACGATGAACTCCCCTTGCATCATGGGAATGCGATATACTCTGCGTCCACCGATGGTGTCCTCTTTCTCATATCCATCGGCAAAGAACTTTAACTTAAAACCGGTGTCATATTGTATCTCTGCATCCGGCAGACCATTGAATGCAGCCGCAGTTGGAGCGGTCAATACACACTGCCCTATTCTCGCGAGCAACTGATTCTCCAGCTCTTTGCCGCTCATATGGCATATCATGATATATGTGCCAGGTCTTCCGTCCGGCGTTCCATCGCCGCCAACCTCTCTTTCTATACCCGCTTCTGCAGGGCACATGATGATCGAGGTTCCGAATCCCGTCGCTTCCTGTGCTGCTACGCGCGCCCAGTGCGGTGTGGCGCCGGTTATCAACACCCTCGCCATCTTTATCCCAAATGCCTCTGCAAAAGTATCTTCAATTTCTACCCCATTTACTCGCATTGATGTCTCCTCCCTCTTATTTGTTGAAACTCTTCTATAATAAATTTTACATACCTTGCAAACCCTTCTTGGTTTTGCCTGTGCCATGTGAAATCTGCGTTATGATGAAAACGATGGCAAATGGTGTACGTCTTCAGCCACGGGGCATATCTCAGCAAGGTGGTCAACGCCCTTTCAGCAAAATAACAGGGTATTCCATGGAACAAAACCCAATCATGCTGACCCTTTCCGTTGACCCCACCCCAATTGGGGTCCGTGAGATAGACGCCGCTTATTTCCAATATTCCGCAACTGAGATTTGGTTTCAAGCCCCTCTCTGCTAATGGTCCTGCGGTGTCACCAGTTGCGCACACCGGCAAATCGCCCGCCTTGGCGATCTCAACACACCAATCGATCGCAGGCTTGCCTTTTATGGTACTCATCAGAACGCCGCACCCGACTATATATAACGGATTTTTTGCCTTTGCGAGGTGCTCCGCGTATTCTTTCGGCGAGGATATTTTGGCAGTGGTTATGCGAGAGACATCGGTCAGGTTCATCGCCAGTCTTCCATTCAGGTCGAAGCCAAGGCAATCTGGACCGCCAATCACTATTTTCGGCTCCATTTTCAACACCTCCCCCTTATTTCTGAGTGATACATCTTCAGATATGGCAGCATATTCCTTTTCGGCGGCATATCTGCCCCGCCTGGCAGAATGTGCTCATTGTGCTCAACGGAGGCGTATATTATCCCTGATCCGCATTTTGGTTCATATCCCATATCTCCGCGCAACTCATAGAACTCCCCTCTGACCATCGTGCCATCCACTTCTGGGTCCCTGACCCTCCTGCCTATTGACCCGTATCCAAGCGAGGCTGTGGTCAGGTGTACCTTTCCTTTGACGAGAATCGTTCCCTTTGCCATCTCACTGCCAATTCTGGAGAACGCATTTCCACCGATGATGATCGCACCCCCTCTCATGTGTGTCCCGGCGCATTGTCCAACGTTTCCCTCTACCTTGATGATCCCTTTATACATGAAATTTCCAACATGGTCTCCCGCGCTTCCATCGATGAGCAGTGTTCCGCCAGCCATCCCCCTCTTTTTACCCCGTGCAGTCCCGCCAGCATAGTGCAGCGCATTGCCTTTGATATGGAGAATTCCGCCACTCATCTCCCTTCCCGCATAGTTATCTGCACTGCCCTCCACGGTTATTTTGCCACCCTTCATCTCCGCGCCCACATGCATATCGACATTGCCACGGATGACGATCTCGCCACCTCTCATTTTCTCACCAATCCTCTTTGTTCGCGAAGCATCGCCATCTATTATTATTCGTAACTCCTCAGCATTATCGCAGGGCGTTCCACTCACCTCAAAATGCTCTTTGAGCCGAACGGACCGATTTCCACGATATATCACCATGTTTTCAATGTCGTCCAGAGATTTGCCGGCAAAATTATCTGGGGTTATCACCTCTGCCTCTAATGATATGCGTGACCGTTCCCTTGGCGTGAGAATTATCTCATTCATGTTTCCACATCCCTTGGAATCTCATGCGGTATAACATGGAGCTTTCCAGAAACGACTTCAATTCGGTCCGATTTTGATAGATATAATTCAGGGTCCACCATATAGTTTTCAAACTGGAGGGTATAGTATCTCTTGAACCTGGTCTTGATCTCCTCCTCCACTGCTTTTTGGATGTCATGTTCAACTTGTGGGAGCACTCTTTCAATTGGCGCCATGGGCGCACACACAACTTCACCATCCTTTACCACAACCTCGCCGTCTTTTATCGTATATGCCGCGGAAGATAATTTATCCACAGCCGAATCTCTGGAGAAATCAGTCTCCAATGGGTTCACATCCCATATCGCAATGTTTGCTTTAGCACCGATGCCCAGGTGCCCTTCTGTCTTGGATACGCCCATCGCCCTGGCTGGTCCAGCACTGGTTGCGATGACCAATTCGTAGAAGGTGTATTCTTTATCAATTCCGCCGAGCCCGGTTCTTTTAAGCGCCCACGGATGGATATTTTCCGCTATGTCCATCCTCGCTTTTTCGCTCATCAGCCACGAGTACACCAGCGGATAGTCAAAAAATACCCCGCCATTTGGATGGTCCGTTGTCACGAACATCTTCCATGGGTCAGTCAACAGCTGCAGCTCCAGTCCAATCGCCCACATAGCAGCGTGAACCGGAGATTTTTTTGAATAGAGGAATGGAAGAATCCCAACGCTGTCTTCTGCTTCGGTATCGCCCGTAATAAGTTTGTTATGCGTCATTTTATACAGGCCCCATTCTGCCGGCGAATCAGCGGTCATTGTGGTTGCATCTCCGAATATCACGTTTCCACTATCGCCTGTGACGTGGTCATGATGGTTGATGTATTTCGCGATCTCATCTGCCTTCGATTCAAATGTCCCCCACGAGTCTCCACCGTATGCATGGTATTGAAGGTGTGTTGCATGCGTGTTTTGTGCTCTGCCAGAATCACACTTTACCTCGATGTTCTTGGTTATATTCAGCTCCTCAAGGGTTACCTCATAATTTCCTGGAGTGCCAATTTTATTGACATGAAGATGTATGGAATGCGGCAGACACAACTCCTCGTTCGCAGTACACAGCCCTTTTATTATTTCCCTTGGAGTCACCCCGAAATATGGCACGGGGTCATCTGCGTGATGGCAATTCCACTCAGTGTTCCACTTGTATGCCTCATTGCCCCCTGGATTGACTATTTTTACGGCATATCCGCCCGTTGCCCTGAGAAGAAACGCCACGTAAGCGGTGATCTTATCTTGTTCCCTGGATGTCAGATAATCCATTATCATCCAGTTGTTGCCCATGAGTATGAAAATCCCCTTGCCAAGTATTGGCATTCGATCGAACTCTCTGCAGGCCTGCCGCGCATACAATGGAGTCACCGCTGCCTCATATGCTCTGGTGAATCCAAGCTTGGCATATTCATATCCAACTTCCCACGTGGTGGGTACAGTGCGCCCTCCGCCGCCCCTTCGCACTCCTGTGGCAGAGCTCAAACGCACTCTTATATCCTCTGGCCTCAGTATTCTGGCGCTGGTTGGAGTGGCGCCCACCATGTGTGAATGGCACTCTACTTTGCCAGGGATGACTGCCCTTCCCTTCGCATCGATGACCTTCGCGTTATCGCTCACTTTGTCGACGATTTTCCCATCCTTGATGCAAAGGTCCATCACCTCTCCATCCACGTCGTTGGTCGGATCATATACGACTCCGTTTTTGATCAATAATTCCGCGGTCATCGATAATTCACCTTCAATTCTATTGCATCCACTGGACACGATTCGATGCATGTTCCACATCCCCTGCACATGTCCCTGTTCAGGATTTTTACCACGCCATTCTCCACCCGCATGATGACCTCATCCGTCTCCGGACCTTTTCCTCCGGCAACCGCTGGATCGATATCCGCGTTCACCGGGCAGGCTACCACACAATTGCCACATCCGTGACATTTTTCTTCATGGGTTATGAGTTCATACATATTCCTTGACCCTCTTCAAAATCTCTCCCAGGATAACGGTATCTGGCATGCTGTTCCCGGGTGGGTCCACAATTTTTTTCATCTTTATCGGAATGTTGTCCATTCGATATGCAGTTCCATCGCATTCGACTCCAACGATGGCAGGGGGAATTACCACATCGGATATTTGCATGGATTGTTGATTATGGGGTTCGATGTTTATGAGCGGTATCTTTGCCAGATGGGATAGGGCTCTATTCGAGAACGAGGTTCCGGGGTTGGCGGCAATATTGAGCATCGCATCAACCTCGCCCCGATATAACACATCCATGGCAGTCGTTTCGCCTGGGTGGTATCTGGGATATCCGCGTGAAAAGTCCACTGCAAATGGATATCCTGTCTCGGCGCATATCGTGACGTTTGCCCCTGCGACATTGTAATGTCCTCTCATCGGCATTAAAACGGTCTTGATGCCGATATATTTGTTGAATTCGTGTATGAATTTTATGGCAACATCGATATTCCTATCCTTCCCCATCTGTTGGGTCAATCCCATTCCAAAGAACAGTACCGCCCACTGATGCTGTCCCATTGCCTCTATCGTTTCCCGTATCGCATCTGCTGGAATACCAGCTACAGTCCCGTGTGTAACATCATATGAATTGATGATTTCACGGAACGTGTGCACCAACATATGATCCGACCCGGGCGCTATCTGAATGTGCAGGTCCGCGAGTTTCGCCGTATCCGTCCGCCTGGGGTCGACGACTATGACGGTCCTGCTTCTTCGTCCCCTCTGCCTGAACAAGCCCCTTGGGAATACCGAATACCTGCTCATATGTCTTGGATGTGCGTGCATTGGATTGCAGCCCCAATATATGATCAAGTCGGCGCGATTCATCACCTCTCCCAACGTGCAGCTGGGTGCACCCTGGTCTTGAATTGCCAAAAGCGATGGTCCATGACATAGCGTTGCAGTGCAGTCGATGATTCCGCCGCACGCCTCTGCGAGCTCACATCCAATCTGGATTGCCTCGGCGCATGTCGAACTCCACCCATATAAGAGAGGGCGCTCCGCATTTGCAAGTATGTGTGCACTTTTATCGAACGCCTCATCTAAGGTGACTGGCTCCAGTTTTCCATCCCTTCGTATATATGGCGTTTCGAATCGCCCTTTCTGGGCATGTGCGAATTTTTGGTGCCCTATCCTGCACAGATTTCTCGTCCCGATGATTTTGTCGTCATCGATTATGACCACGCCATCATCACACAGGCATCCGCAGAAAGGGCATGGTACATTTTTAATTTCGCG
>JAJOKI010000023.1 GCA_021129915.1 Methanocellales archaeon
TATCGCTCGCGATGATCGTGTAGTTACAGCCCCCACAACAAGGGTCGATCTATTTCCTGGGCCGGGTCTCCATCCAGGTTCCGGACCATGAAGACGATAGGATATTCGAGTGGTACCATAGTTACCCCTCCTACCCATCGCCTGAGAGCACTTCAATCGTAATATCGGGCTCTGCTAGCGGGACCGGGAGAATTAAAGCAGTGGATGCAACATAGCACACAATCATAAGGACCGCGGAATGCTTTAATCCGTGTTTTATATTGCCTTCTGTGATCTGGCCTATGATCAGGCCGCCAAAGAATGCGTTCATGATGATCATATGGAAGAATCCGAGTCTAAAATCTATATCAACCACTCCCACATCTCCTAACAGCACCCCCATCCCCGCCCCCTGAATCATTGGAAGAAGCGAGGTCGAGAGGACATACATCAGCATGACGATGATACCCTGCGCAAAATAAAATATAATTGTGTATTGTTTCAGGTCCCCCTCTTTTTCTTGCTCTATCCTGATTACAGTCCGCATATCCTCCGACGTTCTGAACACAATATCTGCGACCGCACCACCCGCGTATGATGCCCGAACCACCAGGGCTGTATACTTTTTAATTATCTCGCTCTTCTGTGCGGCTGCCATATTATTCATCGCATCCGCAAACGAGTGCCCGAGAATCATGGCAGATGCCGCCCCCTTGATACTTCCCGTTATTGCGCCAAGATCGGTCTTTGAGAGTTCAATCACCCCTTTGATTGGGTCTATGCCACCCCTCATCAGTTCAGACAGCTTGAATAGAAATTCACTGTATGCAATTTCACGTTTTTTAAGAAGCCTTTTTTGGATATACGCATCGACCGAATACGGGATAATCGCGACCAAGACCGCAAATACAAGTATGTGGTCCAGATTATCCCTTATCTCCTCGTCCTTCTGGGGCACTTCAATCTGCACCACATCCTCACCCAACTCTGCCACAAGCTCCGCATACGCGGCAAGCCGTGCATCATCGACATCCCTCACTCCTCCTGTGGTGGGGAAGGTGTGGCCACTGAGCACTGCCACACAGAGGAGCACGATCGCAGCGATTACGGGAATCGCCACAGTGAAATACTCTCGCCTTATGTCATATTTCAATCTTATTCTCTGCACGTATCTGGCGACGTGCATGCGAAACTTTTCTATTTTCATGTCGGACTCCCCGAATACTTCATCCAGAGCAGGGTAAGAAATAATATGTTAATAAACGGCAGCATGCCATAGGTGGTGATGTTAAAGAGGTCTCGCGGCGTGAAGATGCCAAACTCTATGCCAAGCGCACCGCCAACCACGATTCCAAGGATTGCAATTATAATACTCATCACAATGCCGCCGAGGTATATTTCGCCGTAAATCGAGAGCGAATCGACGAACTCCTTCTGGACCTGCCTCCGCATCGTCATCAGGTCTTTTGATTTCCCCTCAAGGTAACTCATAAGTCCGCCGCCTACGTGCATGATGTTTGCAAGGTCGATGCAGACGTCTCGAAACATCTCGGACGGCGTATTCTGTATTAAATCGTTCATAGCCGTGATGGCATCCTCTCCAAGAACATCGACCCGGTAGATGACCTTTCCGAACTCCTTTGATATATGGCCGTAATCCTCGATGGCAATACTTCTGATCACGTCGAGCGGTGACGACCCCGCACTTGCAAGTACTGACATATAACCAAGTGCATACGGAAGCTCCCGCTCGATGTCCATCTTCTTCTCACTTGATCTGTTGTATAGTGCGAACGGGAATGCGCCGAGTACGAGCCCGAAGGTGAGCAAAGTCAACCCTGTGATATAGATGAGTGGGTTAGGTGAGTTGTGGAAGAGAATTGTCGATAAAACAAGCATCGTGACCGTCGCAATAACCGTCGTGATAAACACAAGCGAGATGAACATGCCGGGCGCCATCTCGATGTCGGCTCGATACAATGACTTCGCTACATCCCCCTGCGGCGACATGTCGATATATCGTCCAAAACGGTAACATAACATTTTGTAACGTTCGAGGTGCTTCATCCCACTCTCTCCATCATCGCATTCCTGTCTCGTGAATACTTCCGTATGGTGTTTACAACAGTCTTGTAATCTGTAATGTTATTTTGAGCCAATCCATCCAGTAGTTCTGCCCGGTCATTCAATTCATTTAAAAGCTGCTCTTCTTTTACCCCGAACTCGTCCTGTATCCCTGTAAATAGGGTGTAACTTCCCCTGTGTACGAATGTATCAGAAACCGGGTCCCATTTGAAGACAGGATTTGTGATCAGGTCTCCGCGGTCTGGATCAACCTCAATGACCTCAACGATACGTGTACTCCTTCTTATGTAATGCTCTCCTCGACTTATCAGCGAGTTGAAGATTACGAGGTCCACACTCGAAAACAAATTTCTGGAAACGTCCATCGGTTTCGACTCGACTCTCGAGAGAAGTTCTTTCATCGACCCCGCATGAATCGTGCCGAGACATGGGTGTCCCACCGAAATTGCCTGGAAGAGTGTGAAAGCCTCTGACCCTCGCACCTCGCCGACCACAATATACTCTGGACGCTGTCTGAGCGCAGCCACGAGCAGGTCATAGAGGTCCACGTCGCCTGCCGATTTGCCCCCGTCCGTACCGCTCCCTTCTATTTTGGTTACTTCTCCACCGAATCCTGTTCTTGTGACCGACTGCGTCCAGTTCGGATGCATCAGGTTCAACTCTGCGGTATCCTCGATCGACACGATCTTGTATTCTGGGCGTATGAAGGCGCAGAGGGCGTTGAGGGTTGTGGTTTTTCCGGACGCGGTCCCGCCTGCTGCCAGCACCGACCGTTTGTATTCAAGGGCGATCCAGAGATATGCAAGTTGTCTTGAATCAAAGGTTCCGTACTGGATCAG
This sequence comes from Methanocellales archaeon, assembly GCA_021129915.1. GTDB lineage: Archaea > Halobacteriota > UBA148 > UBA148 > JAJOKI01 > JAJOKI01. Next base: position 2,904 of record JAJOKI010000023.1, read on the forward strand.
GTCTATCGGAGAGACCGGGTTTGTCCTGAAACGCCTGACTGTGAAGGTAGACCCCTTTTTTGTAACCTCTTGCCCGAGAGTGAGGTTAACACGGCTTCCATCTGGTAACATCGCATCCCGTATCGGCTGAAGCACCGAGATGTGCCTGCCAGCGGTCTGAGCGATCCTCATCACAAAATTGTTCAACTCCACCTCCCCAAAGACAATATCGGTTCGTATCGAGCCATATATCCTGTGGTAGACATATATATTGGTACCCGGTCCGTTGCAGTGAATCTCCTCGATGTAGGGGTCTTTCATCGGGATATCTACCTTGTTAAATCCGATGTACTTCTTCAAGAGGTGGTAGAACAGTTTTTCCTTCTGAAAATGGTCTAAATTAAACGCATATATATCGACAATCATTGAAAATCTGTCTCTTATGTATTCTTCACGGCTCTTATCCCCAATTATCACCAGTTTTGAGTGAATCATCTTTTCAAATGCGTTTTCGATGACCTTCAGACACCTCAATTCATCATCGCTCAGTAAAGGCTCTACTGGATGATAGACCAGCTCGTCTCCCTCAAAACGAACGTTCACATACTGGAACGGAGGGTTAACCGCATAGGTGACATTTACATCTCGCAGCGGAACCCCCAGCAACGGAGTCGACACCTCACCCACTCCAAAGTCAAGGGTTTCGATGGGTTTGCTCCCTGGCGTTAAATGCCGTTCGATTCGCTTCCGTACGCCATCCAGACCGACTCCACCGAGCTCAAACCCGTCCGCCCCCTTAAAATGCGGCATCAGATGCCATCCGATACGGTCTTGTATGGGGAGTGTTGATATCCTCCGGAGCATCGATTTGAGTCTGCCCGTCGACTTTGCTGGTTTCGCAGCATCATCTTCAGTCCGATCGGCAGACCCCCTCCCTGGTTTTAATCTGAAATTAGCCAACCTGACCCCTCCACCGAATAAGTATCCGTATGGTTGCATTAAGCAATATTATGATGAGTACCAGTACAAAGGCCGCTCCGAATCCGTCCGATGCCGGGGTGAGGTGCGGCTGCGAGAACGAGCGGAACACCGTTATTGGAAGTGCTGCGACCAAATCCTGTAATGGGCGTATTTCAATGCCAAATATAAGCTCCTCGGACGGGAGTATTCTGAACTCTGGCAGAAACTGGGTGTAGCCCGCGGTAAGCAATACTACTGCAGATTGTTCGACAGCGCTTCCGATGCCAAGTATTATACCTGTTAGCATTCCGACGGATGCATATGGAATCGTTATATGCCGCAGCGTGTCCCATTTTGTTGCGCCGAGTGCATAGCTCCCCTCCTCAATCTCTGCCGGAACCGAATCTATTGCTGTTTCCATCGCGCGCTCGATTACAGGCAACACCACAAGGACAAGCGCGAGCGTTGCCGCAAACAGCGAGAATCCCCCGGTTATGTGCTTCATGTAAAAGACGAGGAAAAAAAGCCCGAAGACGCCGAGCACGATTGAGGGCGTGCCTGCGAGTACATCAAGCAAGAAATTCATGGCATTCACAAAGGCTCCACTTTTTGCATAGCGTTTGAGGTATATCGCAGTTCCCAATGCAAGCGGCGCTGCAATCGCAGTCGACAGGACCGCAAGCAGGAACGTGCCAGCGATCGCATTTGCAACTCCGCCGCCGAGGCCAGGCACATCGGACTCGGGCGTGACCATAAAGTAGATGCTCAAACTTGGCAACGCCTCCCATGTGATCGTTCCAAGGATTATGGTGAGTGCGAGCAAGGCGACCGCCGCCGCAGCCCAGGTCATCATTATACAGATTCGCTCTTCGAGTTTTCGATAGTTCATGGTCATCCTCCTCTAAAAATCTTAATTGGGGCGCTACCTCCAACCAATCTCATGGCGCATACGAAGAAGAACTGTATCGCAAAAAGAACTGCTGCAACCCCAAAGAGCGCGCTTCGCGGCTCATCCATTGCGACATAGTAACCAATCTCGTTTAAAATCTTTGCAGTCATCGGATATGCCGTATCCGTAATCGAGGCTGGAACCCTCGCGGCATTCCCGACCAGCATCACCACTGCGGTCGCCTCCCCCATCGCACGCAGCATTCCGAGGATGGTTGCCGTAAGGATGCCGCTTGATGACAGGGGAAGCACCACCTTCTTCATGGTCTCCCATCTGGTAGCGCCGAGCGCAAACGATGCCTCTCTGTATTTTGATGGAACAGAGCGCATCACATCCTCGGATATCGAGGTAATCGTCGGAAGGATCATCACCGCAAGGACCGTGGCTGCGAGCAAGATGCCAGACCCGCTGTTTGGATTGACATCACGGAAGAATGGGATGAATGAGCCAAGCGTGGCACAAAAAAACGGGTCGACATGGTGCTGAAATACGTCTTCGAGCACGAAGAACCCGAGGATGCCATATACTACCGATGGAATCCCCACCAAAAGTTCGATGAGGGGCCGCAGAGCCGATGCAATGCGGGTGGGCGCAAACCCCGCGAGGAACATCGCGGTGAAGATGCTCACAGGGACGGCAAGCATCAGGGTGACGCAGGTCATCATGAACGTTCCGATGATGAACATCCTGATTCCATAGACTCCCTCGGAATAAGACCACCTTGTGCCCGTGATAAAGTTTATCAGCCCCTCGCTTTTGAAGACCGGGAGCGCTGTGTGGAGTATGAATACGACGAAGAATATGGTGATAGTTGCCACCAAAAGCACGGATGCAAGAAAGAACAGGTGCGAAATCCCTGACTGGAAGTTGATATGCCCTACCCTCTCCAGCAGTCTGATATACCCTATCCTCCAGGAGAGTCCCTTCATCCCCCTCTCCACATCCTTCGCCATCTTCTTCAGATTATTCCTCATAAATATTAATCATCCCTGCCATTGAGTATGTGGTAACTATTTATATATAACTTTATGGCAGATTACGCAATCGATGCATTATTACCTATATATGCTATTGAGACCTATATAGTCTATATATGCACATGGTTGACAAAATAGGAACGGAACAAGACAAAAATAAAAAAGGGGGAGGATTTGTGCCCGAAGGCACAAATCAATTCAGTTCTACGATTGATGTCATTCCGACCTTATGGAAGTACTGTATAGCACCTGGCGACCTCGCAAAGTCGAGGAATGCCTGCTCGAGTGGGGATGGCGCACCATTCGTGATGAGGTTCAGTGGACGGCTCTCTCGTAGATGGCCTGCTGTGGATTCTGTGACATCAGGAGTAACGAATCCCAAGTCAACGAAGCCTATGGAATTGGGGGTGTCTCTTACTGCTGCAAATACGCCCGCATTACCTGTCTTGCCGGCTATGGTGGCATTGATTTGGTCTGCATCGTCAAGTCCGAGTATATCCTCAGCAAAGACATCTTCAGTGCCTGATCTGTCCGCTCTCTGGAATG
>JAJOKI010000073.1 GCA_021129915.1 Methanocellales archaeon
CCGTCGCCTTGTATTCGAGTAGCGTTCCGCTTGGATCTGTTTCATAAAGGCAAACAGAATTGTCATTTACACCAGCGATTAGCAGCGCAGTCCCATATGGGCGAACGCCGCCATATTGAGTATAACTCTGCATGTGGTCGCAGATCTTTTTTGACAGTTCCTCTATATGGATATCCTCGTTATATGTTATCTTGGCTATCTGCGCCTCTATTCGCGCCCGATCAATTAACGCTCTGGCGTCAGCGACCAATCCGGAGGTAGCAGCACCTATATGCTCATCTATTTTGAATATCTTTTCCACGGATTGCACCTCGAGCAAACGACTTGCAACTCGTTTGTCCACCAAGAGTACAACTCCATCCGCGGCCTTGATACCAATCGCGGTCGTCCCTCTTTTAACCGCCTCTCTAGCGTATTCTACTTGGAACAATCGCCCGTCTGGGCTGAAAACGGTTATAGTTCTATCATATGCCATCTGGGATACCATTTGCATGTTGTCTCACCCTCTTCAAATCAAAAACTGTGACTCCGACTAAATTGACATTTGAACGCTTTACAATATCGTCATCGTCCGGTATTAAATCGATTTCGTTACCGAGCACTCTCTTGACAGTTCCAGATACACTACCCATAATCTGGACTCGATCGATTTTTACAGCATCTTTGGGTATGCCTCCTCGTCGTATAAACTTTTCCGTTGCACTCTTTATCGTCCCCGAAGTTCCGATAACGGCGATTCCCACTCTAATTTTTCCGACTCTGTCAATGGTTGCCAGCACTGCCCGTGCCGTAGCTGTTTTATCGTGAGCGCATCTGAGAATGCCGAATCTACCATCGAAATCGAGCAGGCACAGGTCGCATTGGCTGGTGCCGACATCTCCTAAAAGTGACCTGGCATTAGCCCACAGCTCATTTGTCAGTTCCCTTCGACTCACTTCATCTGTGGACGCTGCTTCGAATGCGAGATATCTCTTTCGCTCACGCAACGAGGAGGGTAACATCTTCATCTCACCACCTCCACCCCATCGCGTATATAGTCTTGTCTCTTTTTCCTATTTTGCTCTATGATTCTAACAGGGACCATACTGAGAGCCTGAATTGCCTCCTCCTCCGTCATACCGAACAAACCAGCCAGCGCAATCATCTCCCTGGGTGCCCTCATATCATAATGGGACTTGGCGTTGCTCGTGAGAACTACTGATACGTCGAATTTTCTGGCCAGTTTTAAATTGCGGCGAAAGTCCGAAAGGGCACGCACCCTTGCGCCACCTCTCAGGCGTATGAGCGCATCGAGATTGAACTCAATGGCGACATCGTTGTCGGCGGCAGATTTGGCGAGCACATGGTTAAATCCGTCAGCCTTTCCAATCTCAGGATGCGCCAGTATATCGACGCATGCATTCTCGACCGCTGCCCGATTGATTTTGGGGTCGCCACCGTGAACGAGAAGGATGTCTACTCTGGGTCGGTACTTTTCGATATTTTTTCTTAACTCAGCAGGGTTGCTGGCTACGATTTCAATGCCGTTGATGATGCTATCACCTGCTACCTCATTCCAGTAGCCAGAATGATTAGTGATCGCTATTTCCGCGTATCCATATCTCTTTGCCACCAGCTTCAGCCTGCTGGGCGAATCAACACATTCCGGAAGGGAATGCACATGAAGGTCATAATACTTGGGCATCGCTTAACAAACTCTCCACAATTTTGATGGCGTTTTCGCGTTTCGCTGGATATGCTTTTATTTTTATTCGTATCGAAATCGCATCTCCTGTTTGAGCCAATCTGACAGCGCCGTCATATGCAGACTGTTTGTCGAGCTTGATATAAAAATTGCAACTATCATCGACGCGTTGATTTGCTTGATTTATCAGCATCGTCAATTCAGATGCGGATAGACCGCTCTTTAAAACGTCCATGAACGCCCTGCACTGCCTGCTTCTCTTCAGTTTCGCCGTGAAAATTGTGATGGGGTTTCCAAAATGTCCCTCCGTCCTACATATCTCGACTGTATGGTCTTCTGGAATGAATAATTGCAACGCTTTTTTGACCCTGGACGGGTCTTCAGTTGCATGTGCAAATGCCTTGATAGTGATGTGATGAATCACTTGCCCCTACCCATCTTAGCTCGTATGCTCGGTCTTGTTTTTTCGGTGCCTTTTCCACGTTTGCGCATACCTCTGCCCTTCATACCTGCACTTGTCTTGCCTCTGAAAACGCGCCCCTTCTGGGATGGTGCACACAACCATTTGAGATTGGAGTCCTTCTTGATTACAGGGTGTTCTGGATCGACGAGTATGACTTCATACCACTTTTTCTTGCCATCTTCGCCAACCCAGTAGGAGTTTAGGACCTCTAGATTTGGATGCCTGCGCGCAGCCCTCTCCTCGGCGATGCGCTGAATGCTTTTGCCTGCGGTGATCTTAGCCATGCCCATATGCGCTGTTCTGCGTCCGCGCACATATCTTGACTTTCTTCTACCACCTCTCCGTACTCCGACTCTGACTACGATTATGCCCTGTTTGCCTTTGTATCCAAGCGCCCTCGCCCTGTCGAGGCGCGTTGGGCGCTCTATTCTGTTTACCACTGGCTCTCTGCGCCATTCCTGAAGGCGCTGCCACATCAATTCATCTACATATGTGTCACCTGGTTTTTTGTAAGCATCGCGTATATATCCATATAATGATTTTGCCATTGACATCCCTCAAAGTTTTACGGTTCAGCTGTTGTCAGCCACATCCCAGCGGGATTTTCTCCCGCAACTGCGATATTTCTATCACTCTGCTTCTGCAGGTTGCTCAAGGTTAATAAAAGTTTCTCGAGTTCACACGAAAATGGCTTGAGAAGGCTTATAAGATGATGGTCGCCTTTGTTTAAACATCCCACTGGATAAAAACAAGGGAGGGCAACAAAGCGTTTATGCTGATATAGTAACAATCGCCAGAGAGATTGGTTGGAATTATCATTCTACTGTTTTCTCCTCTTCAAACCGTTCATTGATCCTGCAGTTTAGATAGTCCGTGACCACAAGCTTCTTTTTTAGCGAAAAATCCGCAAACTCCATGAAAAATACTGCAGGAGGTGGGTCATTCAATACATCCGGCGCTTCTTTTGTTATCTCCAATAAGATATCCTTCACTTTGTTTATGTCCGATCCATACGCAACTCCTATCTCCAGTGTCCAATGTGAGCCTATCCCCAAATCTTAAATGGTCGGTCGACCATCAGATAAAAGACGGCGAGACCTGCGATACCCATACCTGCCAGCATCGGCGTTATATCCACTCCTATCAGGTCCAGAATTACCATGATGCCCAATACCACGAGAAGTATTCTCACCACTTTCAATGCGACAGGGATCATTGCATCATCGACCTTGGCGATGCCTTAATACTATTGCACAATTCTTGACTACTTAGTGGAAACGATCTTGATGATATCTCCATCTTCCAGCACGTGCTTTTCTGCCACCCTGCACTTCGTCCTGGCATCCACGGCATATAGGAACCCAGCTCCTAAATCGGTGTGAATCATGTATGCCAGGTCATGTGCTGTCCCACCTCTTTTCATCAAGAATGCGTCCGGCAGCACGTTTCCGTTTTTGTCTGTGAATTTGTTTTCATCTTCTACTGGATAAACGACGATATGGTCTAATAACTCAAAAACCGCTTTGTTTATGCACAGCTGTATGCCGGTGCCACCGTATATCTTCAATAGCGTCCTTATGCGCTCCAACCCCTCTCTCTGGGCGCCAGACAATTCGTCGACTGCTTTTATCTGGAAATCAGAGTCTCCTGGCAGATATGCTATCAATCCTTTTTTATCCGCCATTCTGAGCGCAAGTTCAGCCACGGCGCTCGTCTGTATTATGGTGCGCCCTTCCTTCTCCAATGAACGAAGTTGCTGGATACATTCATCAGGCGCTATATCGATCTTATTTGCTGCGATTATCATCGGCTTGCTGATTTTTCTGATTTCATCAGCGAATTTCATTAGGTCTTCGTCTGACCAGTTTGTGGGCTTATCGACATCCAGCGTCATATTATGCAGTGCGATTTTTATCTGCGTTTCATCTGTGCCGACTCCTGCCAGTAATTCCGCAAGGACCTGCTCTATTGGCCCTCGACTACTCGCTTGTAGTCTCGGTTTCAAATGCGCTTTTCGCGACAACCGTGTCCAGTGGCGCTTGATGATGCCATGCAACCACATCGTAATTTCTCTCTCCAGAAACTGTACGTCATCAGCAGGATTGCCCTCTGCATCCGTGCCACCGGAAGCGTCTATTATATGTATGATTGCCTTGGCCTGACGCAGGTTATCCAAGAATTCATTTCCAAGTCCCTTTCCCTTATGTGCGTCTGGGACCAGGCCAGCCACGTCTATCAACTCGACCGGGACGAACCTGTCCCCGTCTATGCAATTTTTACAATTGACCTTGAGCTCCTTGCAGGGACATTTCGTGCGCACATGTGACATGCCATGATTGGCATCTATGGTCGTAAATGGGTAGCTCGCGATTTCGACATCTATCAGTGTCGCAGCTTTGAAGAATGATGATTTACCGACATTCGGCTTACCTGCAAGTGCAATGGATATCATTAAGATCAGTTACGCTCCGAATTTTTTCGTCCGGTTGACCAAATCCATCAAAATGGGCATCAGATCGATGGCGCGTATGCGGTTTAATCCTCCTGTTGCGGCATTAATTTCATCATAAACACGAACGGCATCCACCCGTACACCAGGGCCCATAATCGTTACTGGGACTGGATCGGCGGAATGATCTTTAATGGACACTGGCGTCGAATGATCTGCCGTCACGACCACCAGCGCATTTTTGATATCGAGTATGGGCTTCAACGCTTTATCGATCTTGGTGATGAATTTTATTTTCTTCTCAGCGCTTCCATCATGAGAAGCATCATCTGCGCCTTTGATATTCAACAACACAAACTCATGGTCCTTCAGCGCGTCAATTGCACTCCTGACATTCGCATCGATATCTGAATCGGCGCCATCGGCCTCAATGTGATTCAAACCACATATCCGTCCAATACCGATGACCAATCCCGTCTCCGCGATTATTGCTCCTTTTAATCCATATCTTTCTGAAAACGTCTTTATATTTGGCTTCATGCCTGCGCCTCTGATCAATATGGTATTCGCAGGGGCTTTGCCCGTCTTTATGCGTTCTGCATTAACGGGATGTTTTTCCAGGAGTTTGCCCGCTTGTATGACGAATTCTTTTAGGATGTCCGCGGTTTTTTGCGCTTCTGGTTTTAACGCCTCGATGATTCTGGATGGTGTGCCCTCGTGTTTTGGATCCGAATCCGAGACGTGCGAGCTCAGGCCCCTCCCCCTTAAAACCAGCACTGCCCGATGCCCTGTCGATCTCTCAAAGGTGAACTCTACATCTAATTGAACTCCATCCTGAACCGCTCTTGTTAATTCCATCGTGTCCCGTATTCGTCCAGCTCGTCGATCTACGATTATGTCGTCTTTCATCGTCGCAAAGTTACATCTGAAGGCAATATCACCCTCATTCAGACGAATGCCAATGCCTGCCGCTTCAAGGGGTCCCCTACCTGTATACACTTCATACGGGCTATATCCCAACAATGCCAAATGTGCAACATCTGAGCCAGGTCGAATTCCTGGCGCGATGGTATCCATGATTCCGTTGATGCCCAGATTCGCTATTCTGTCAAGATTGGGTGCATTGGCACTCTGTAATGGGGTTTTTCCTTCTATTGGCCTATCCGAGACACCATCTAAAATGACCAATAATATCTTCCTGGCGATGCTCATATGATTAGATGTTCTCTCTGCTTTGTATTTAAAAACTTCCAGACCGACTAACTCAGAAACCGACTA
>JAJOKI010000060.1 GCA_021129915.1 Methanocellales archaeon
ATGTGGCGATTAAGGACAATGGGGTTGTGAGAAACGGTCTCCTATAGAGTCCGAATCGTAATTACCAAAAAACCTATAACAAACTCGATGCGTGCTTCTTCAGCGCCGTCTGCGCCGTCTTCCAGGAATGACGTATGAAAGGCGGCAGGGTGTTATGCTTCTTAATCCAACCCTCAAGAAAGCGCTGCGTCCTGACATCCGATGGATAACCAGAACCTATCTCCTGTCCGATTTGCCTTTCCAGAGTGCGTATCACTGCATCTCGCCTGACCTTGGCGATGATAGATGCGGCCGAAACGATCGGATACTTGACGTCTGCATCATGCTCTGAAATTATTTTAACGGACTTATCGCACTTCTCGCGCACGTTTTGCGCAAATCGTTCGGGATTTACGTCAGCCGCATCCAGAAATGCCATGTCTGGATTTAACTGGCGGAGCACCTTTGCATAACAGACGACCATAATTTCATTCATGTTCATCACTTTGCGCAGTTCGTCAATCTGTTCGGCGCTGACATTGAGAGTATAGCATTCTGCAATTCTCCCTATCTCCTCAGCCAAAAATTTCCGCCCCTTAGGTGATACTGCCTTGGAATCCCTTGCGCCCAATTGTTCCAATGATGGGAGTTGGTTCTCCGACACCATTACCCCGGCGACGACCATCGGACCTATAACTGGACCTTTGCCCGCCTCATCGATCCCGACAAATCTCATGCTCGTTCTCCGACAAATACGCTCTCCAATTTATCGACGCGTTCGGCGGTTGTGAGGACCACGATCAAATCTCCTGCTTTTATCACCGTTTTACCCTTTGGGAAAATCACATGCCCCCCCCTGATAATTGCAGTAAGGACACAATCATCTGGAAGGTTGAGTGTTTCTATCGCCTTGTTGGCCGCTAACGAGTCCTCATGTATCCTGAGCTCCACCACCTCCATCTCGCCATCTTCCAAAGTTAAGAGCGTCATGAGTTCGCCCGATGTCACAGCGTTCTTTATGACTATAGATGCTGCCGTTACGGTGCTAATGACGACGTCGATGCCCAGCCCATTAAACACCGACTCGTTTTTCGGCTCATTTACCCTCGCTACCGTCCTGCCGACGTTAAAGTTCTTTTTGGCTATCTGGCAGGATATGAGATTGGTCTTATCGTCACCTGTAACGGCAACGAAAACGTCTGCTTTTTCAGTACCAGCATCCTCAAGATACTTTACATCGGTCCCATCACCATTGATTATTAAAATATCAAGTTTTTCAGCTAACGTCTGACAGGCATCCCTATCCAATTCGACCAGCGAAACTTGCTTCCCTTCATCAGACAGTGTCTTGGCAAGAAAACTGCCGATTCGCCCGCCGCCAACGATGACTACATACATGATTAAATCTCCATTATTTGATTAAGGGCGTTTAATTATATTGGTCAACAGCAGCAGTACTGGAAATATTTCAAGCCTGCCCATCCACATAATGATGATCATGGTTATCTTCTCAACGATGGACATATCAGGTCCTATCACTCCAACCGTTAAGCCTACATTGCCCAATGCAGATGCAACATCAAAGAGCGAATTTATCATTGGGTGTCCATGCATCACAAATATCCATGTTCCTATCAGCATAACAAAGAGATATACAAGTATGTATAATCCAACCATCATTATCTCGTCATCCTTGATTACCGTTCCATCTATCTTTAGTGGGACCACCGCAGATTGGGGTAATAAATATTTCTTCACCAACCACCCAATCGATTTCAGGAATATAACGCATCGAATAAGCTTCAAAGCAGCAGCGGCAGAGCCATATCCTCCCCCAATTGTCATGGGTATTATCAGTAATAACTTAGATAACTCGCTCCACTCTACAAGACATGTATTGGAAAATCCTGTTCCTGTTAGAGCTGATATCACATTGAACGATGCCAGCCTGATATTACCGCCAAGCTCAACCGTAAGCAGAATTGTCAATATCAGGATCAAAGAAGCCATCAATTTGATCTCAGGATTGCGAAGAAAATCGTGAAAATTTCGATCGACCCACTTTTTATGAAGAACGAAACTTATGGCTCCAGCTATCATTATCAACGATACAGCCATCTCAACAGCAATAGAATCATAAGCAGAAATACTACCCGCTACCACGGTGAAGCCTCCTGTAGAGATCCCAGTCATTCCATGATTTATCGCATCCCAGAGCGGCATCCCTGCAATAGAGAAGATCGCAATTGCGACGATGGTGAATGCAAGATAAAATCTCCATATCCAGCGAGACGTGTGAATGATGCTTGGTTCGATACGATCTACTCGTGCCTCTGCAGTATACAATCTCCTCGCTGTCCCTCCCACACCATGAACCAATATCGCGATGAATAGGAGTATGATTCCAGCACCACCAACCCATTGCATCAAACTGCGCCAAAAGAATATGGAGTACGGTATATCTTCGAAGTCCACAAACATCGTATGCCCGGTCGTTGTAAGTCCTGCCATGCTCTCATACATTGCGTCCAAAGGCGGGAGAATCCCGGATAATATGAACGGGATTGCGCTAAATGCTGATAGAGTAAGCCATGTAAGTGCAGAAATGACCATGGCATTTCGGATGTTCAGCTCTTCCGGCAATGTGCATCTTCGGAGAATATAACCTATCACAAAAGAGAGTATAGCAACTGTCGCGAACGATAAAAGTACAGAAAGTTCATCTTTGAAATATAGGGCTACGAGAATCGGAATGGCTACGAGAATGGCAAAAAGCTGCAGCATAAGCCCGATATAATGTACCACAGTCCCGAGATCGCCATCTATCATTCGGTCTTCACTCAATGGTTGTCACTCCTCCGTGCCCAAACTTTTCCTGACTTCCTTAGAGACCCCATCCAGATTTACCACAATGGCGATGTCGCCATCTTGGAGTACCGTATCTTTAGAAGGAGTTAACATCTTTTTCTCTCTGATGACCGTCGCTATAGTGGATTCTTTTGGCAGATTTATGTCCTTCAGCGCTTTTCCACATGCCGGGCCTTTAATCGTTATCTCACTGATCTCGATATTTTCGCCATCCATTGCTATGGTCGCAATTAAATCCGAATGTATAATGGCATTCTTAAAACAGGTGGCCACAATCGATGTTGGACATACCGTCGCATCAATTTTTAAATCCTTGAACGTTTGTTCCCGGGTTGGGTCATTTACCCGCGCAATAACGCGCTTTATGTTAAAGACCTGTTTTGCGACCTGGCACGCCATCAAATTTACATTGTCGTCATCCGTAGTGGCCACAAATACATCCGCCCTGCTCGCACCAGCTTTTTCCATGATATCCTGATCAGTCCCGTCGCCGATGATGGTAATGCCATCAAATCCAGAATCGGCCTCTTTTAATTTGGTCGATTCGGTATCGATTATAACGACGTCGTTTTCGGCGGCAGAAAGCAACTGTGCCAGACGACTGCCGACCCTGCCACATCCGATGATTATGATATACATATCAAACCTACACTGAATTATGATTAAGTGATTTTAACTTTACCACATACAAGCTTAAAATAGGTGCCTAAGTTCCCAAAACAGTTTCGGATTCTTTTTAATAAGTGCCTCAACCAGCCCGCCAATAGTTAGTTCTGTGAAATCAACGTTTTCAATTGTGTGTGCAAGGCCATTTAATTCTTTATCCGAGCTGCCCATAAACAGCTCTTTTACCTTGTATGACCTTTCGATCACCGCACCAATCGTAGAGCGCCACCTCGTTTCATACTCCTCCAATGCTTTGACGGAAACGTCGCCTCTTGAAATAGCACTTGCCGCCACCTCGCCAGCCATCATTCCTGAGTCCATGGCATGAAGGATTCCTCCCCCAGTAATCGGGTTTGCCATTCTGGCAGCATCACCGATAAGCATTAGGCCGCTGGCAGTGGTGCGTTCTATCGGGGCGCTGACTGGCACGCCCCCGACAATTATCTCAAGTATTTTGCCATCAGGACAATGCGTTTCGACAAAGCGCCGAAGGTAGTCTATTGCCTGCATACCGCCCGATCTACTCCCAAGTATCCCCAATCCAACGTTTGCCTCATGCTTGCCCTTTGGGAATACCCATACGTAACCTCCCGGTGCGAGCTTATTCCCAAGGTAAAAGTCGCAGTAGTTTGGGTCAAAATCGATATCGGCCATCAGAAATTGGGCACCCGATTCGATGTCCGATAACTTGAGCGTGGTATCGATTCCTGCCCACCGTCCGACCTTGGATTCCACGCCATCTGCACCGATGACGATGTCCGACCTTATTTCAAACCCTTCGCCGATATGCTCTCCCCTGATGCCTCTGACAAAACCGTCTTCGATAATCAGGCTAGTAGCCCTGGTTTTTACCATAACTTCCGCGCCCGCCATGGCAGCATTTTTTGCCAGCACGCGATCGAATATCTTGCGCTCAAGGACATAACCCACTTCTGACCCAGCCATATCCTCTGCCATTTCAATTTTTGTGCCATCCGGAGAGTATATCCTCGCCCCCTTCGTCCTGGCAGCTATCCAACGCTTGTCCGGTTCAATAAACTGCCTCAGCCCCTCTTTGCTGATTCCCTCCGCACATCTCACAGGGTCGCCGATTTCGCTTCTCTTTTCGATTAGCAGCACATCAAGACCGTGTTCAGCAGCGGTCTTCGCTGCAATGGACCCACCAGGACCAGCGCCGACGACGATTAAATCGTATTTATCCTTCATGTTCCGACCTCCAACGAGCCCATCGGACAGACTTGAGTGCATAATCCGCACTCTTTGCACTCCTCGCCGATCTCAATCCATGTGCCGACCAATTCTATCGCATATACTGGACAGACAGCTACACACGCCCCGCAATGCCCGCATTTATGTCTATCGACGATAACCATATTACTCACCTCACTTCAAGTAATTTTTCCAGATATTCCTTCAAATATCTGCTCTGTTTTTTCCAGCCGATTCAAAACAGGCGTTACATATTCTTCGTGGATCGCCTTGTGTAAAAGTATTTTCGATTATTATTTTTGGACCAATCCGAGTCGAATCAACTCATCAAGTGCCCCGCTCACGGCTGGAACTGAATAACCAATGTATTCGCTGATTTCCGGAACAGGGCTTCAAAACGGGAAATGGTCATCTGAATATATAAGTTTTTTGAAATTTCTAAAAATACAAAATATAGAAACGCCCTATCGAAAATCAAAAATAGCGCTCTGTGCCTCTCTCTTCTGCTTTGCGGGCTCGCCGCCGGGCAGTTCGATTCGTCCATACTGTCCCCCTCCGCCTGGATGAAGTATCACCTGCCCTTTTCTAAACTGCCCGATGGCATCACGTACGCACTTGTCTACCATATCCAGCTGGTCGATGTCTGCATCGACTAAAACCGCAACCTCGTCGCCAAATGCGCGTATCAATACATCCCACACTTCTCGCACCGCCCTGCTGTTTGGCCCGGAAACTCCAAGCGCCATTGCGATGATCTCGGCTAACGGAATCAGTTTGAGATAGGGCGGGCGGTGGTCTGGATGCCTTGGCTCCTCGTGGTCTGCCAGCTCATTTACCCGATCCTTCACGCCTTTTTTAATAATGCCCCCACACGCACAGCG
>JAJOKI010000114.1 GCA_021129915.1 Methanocellales archaeon
GGTGATGTTATGGATACATAAGGGCAAAAATGAATATGCCTCCTTTATAGATAATGCCAACCCAAAAAACTATTACACACCTTCCGATGAAAAAGTGGCATTTGCGGTAGCTGACCTGAGTTCGGAATACAGTCTCCTAATGGCTGATGCAGTCATTATAGACGATGTCCGATTTATCGGCGCCTGAGTGAAAACTCGGAATCTATAAGTATATACAATATATATTTCATCTGTCAAGAGGTGCAGGATGAAGAAATTTCAATTGGAGACTGGCAGGCTCGGGCATGTGATCGACCTCGAACCGAGCAGAATTCAGGAAACGCTAAAAAACAGAGAATGTACATTTATCTCAGATAAATTCTATAACAAAGGGATATACCGGGTGAGAAACATAGAAACTAAGTCACTGGAGGACTTTGCAATACATATCTATCGAATAGAAGCGGCGACATATCAGGGGCTTGTCGATGACTTGGGCGCAAAGTGCGTGGACAAATCCCTCTGGGAAAACGTACCTGATGGGGAAGTCATCTTTTTCTATGCCTTCAGGGTGGAGGAACAATTCATCAAGGATACTGAAACTGAAAAGCCCAAAGATGAGATGAAGCAGGAAAAGTGGATAAAGGCATAGGCAGGCAAAACCATTATTTCATTTTAAAACATTTAAATAGGAAGTCGGTGATGATGATGGGTGATGATGATGCCGATCGACGAAGTTCTCGAAGAAGGGACGGAAAACCTAAAGGAATACGTCGAAGAGTATATCGAAGAATACGCCAGCATATCTTCCATCCTCAAGCAGGTACTCCCTTTGCTCTTGATATGTGTCTTCTCGGGTCTGTTTGCAGGAATTGTATTGACGGGCATGGAAGCTTCACTAAAGGCGCTTCCGGGACTGTTAGTATTGGTGCCAGCGATATTGGATACAAGGGGCAACATATACGGAGCATTCGGCTCCAGACTTGGGTCAGCGCTCCACCAGGGTATGATTCAACCAGAGCTGAATAAGGATAAGAATCTCATTCACAGCATTGCAGCTGCACTCGCCCTGGGAGGGATAATATCCATCGTGATGGCTGTTATTGCCCATTGCGTCCTCCTGGTGCTCGGAAGAGAAAGTATCGGCATACTTCTATTGACGATGATATCTCTGATAGCCGGAGTGGCCTCTGGACTGTTGCTGACTATGTTTGTTTTGGTAATCACCTTTGCAGGGTACAGAAGGGGCATCGATCCCGATAACATCTCTGGACCGGTGGCAACCACTGCTGGTGATGTATTTGCAATGCTTGCACTTTTTATGGCGGCAGAAATCGTATTGGGGGTGTGGTAGTTGCAAAAGGAGTATAACGTTTTTAAAATCATGAAAACTGCGCTTCCATTACTCACGCTATGTTCTCTTTTTGGAATAGCTGCTGGATTAATTCTCGATACATACGAAAATATCCTATTTGCGCTTCCAGGGTTGTTTATACTGGTCCCGGTTACGATTGGTCTGGGAGGAAATATCAGCGCGATATTCAGCGCCCGCATTTCATCTGCCCTTCACCTTGGTACGATCGAATTCAGACATACAAGTCTCGTATTTAAAAACAACGTTCTTGCAATTCTCATCGCCGGCATGGTCTCGTTTTTTCTGGTTGGAGTCTTTGGACATCTATTCTGTGTTTTAATTGGCTTTGAGAGCCCCGGACTCTTTGAAATGGTCTTGATATCTACGATCTCGGGGATTCTAATAACTATGGTGATGCTAATCGTCGCTACTCTATCTGCCTTTTATTCATATAACAATGGCATAGATCCTGATGATACGACGATACCCATAGTTACAAGTATCTGCGACGTGTTTGGCGTTTTGATATTATTTGGTGTGACTATGATGATAGTATGAGGAAAGCATTTATTAATTCAAAGACGATTAGTTGGTTGATATGGCAGAAGAAATCGACTATAGGCCGAGGAATGTAAAGGACATCCTGAAGGAGATGAAGGATACCTCAGAGCTAATGGTCGACCTGGCGTATTCAGCGGTTCTCTATGATGATGCAGATATCGCAGGGGAAGTGCTGAGGTTAGAGGAGGGGATGGACAACTTGGAGTATCACGCCAGCATTGCGGCGATGCTCGGTGCCAGGGGAGTCGAAGAGGCAGAGGGGCTTTCTGGGGTCCTGCAGGTAGCTTCTGCTGCAGAAAAGATATCCAATGCGGCGGGAGATATTGCAAAAATCGTACTTAAGAAGTTAGGTCTGCCCCCTGAGCTGAAGGCCGCAATTCCAGAGGCAGAGGAAACCGTCACGCGCGTCGCGGTCGAAAGAAAATCTCGTCTTATAGAAAAATCACTCGGGGATTTGCGACTGGAAACGGAGACCGGCATGAGAGTTATTGCGATTCGACGCGACCACAACTGGATATATAACCCCAACAAAAAAACGGTCGTCATGGTGGACGATATCCTATTCGCCAAAGGACATGACGAAGGCGTTGCCATTTTGTATGAATTGGCTACTGGAAAGAAATATAAGCCAACACCATCTGAGCCAGAAGCATTGTTAGACGATTTAGACAAGGCAGTAGACATCATCATCGATATGAAGAACGTGTCCGAGCTGGCGGTGGGACTCGCCTACTCTGCTGTGCTTTTTTACAACAAGGAAATCGCGCATGAGGTTGAAATACTGGAGGCAAAGATGGATGAGATGAGATATGAACTCGAGCATTGGGTGCTGGAATCTGCAAAACAAGTCGAAGATGTGGATCGTCTAAGGGGGTTGCTCCACCTGGCCATATCATCAGAAATCATCTCAGATGCAGCAGATGAGATAGCAGATGTAGTCCAAAGGGATATCGAGCTTCACCCAATCTTTATGCTTGCGATAAGAGAATCCGATGAGATCATCACCTACATAGAAGTGCGGGAAGGTGCAGAGGTCATCAGTAAGACATTAGGGGAGTTGCGACTGGAAACGGAAACCGGCATGTTTATCATGGCGATTAGAAGGGAAAATAAATGGATATATCACCCAGGCGGGAAGACGATAATCAAAAAAGGCGACTCTCTAATCGCCAGGGGAACGCGCGATGGCGAGGGGCGATTGATGGAGCTTTGTTCTGCAAAGTCTTCCTAAAGTACTTTAGGCTTTTTCTACCCTCTTCGACAGTGCGCGCTTCGATGACAAACCTGCCTCTGTAATCCTTTAATTCATTCATCACGGATGCCCAGTCGATGGTGCCATGCCCGAGGGGAAGGTGTTCATCGGTCTTTCCACGGTTGTCGTGTAGATGGATGTGTTTGGGTTTCAATTTTAGAAATCCATCCAATGTCCTTGTCAAGCTCGCATGTCCAACATCGAAGGCGATGCCAATATTCTCACGGTTTACATTCTCCACCATTCCGATCAATTCCTCTGGCAGTCTACCGAGTAAGAATCCGAGGTTGGGCATGTTTTCCACACCAATCGTGATTCCGAATTCCTCTGCGATGTCACATAGTTTCTGTATGCCGATGATGTTTTGCTCCCATGCACTATCGGGCAATTCTGCCCCCAGCGGCGAAAGATGTCCTGGATGCACGACCGCCAAATCCGTAAATTCTCCCACATGCCTTATTGCACTGCCCATCTGCGCAATCGTCTCATCCCATATGCCTTGATTCAGGCTTGCAAGATTCAAATCAGAGAAGGGAAGATGTGCTGTGAATTCCAGGTTCGTGCTCTCCTGCACTTCCCGTATTTTTTTGACGGTCGCCTTGGTCAGATACTGTTTCCCCTCACCAACGAGCTCCCATCCATTGAATCCAATATCTTCTAATTCGTATGCCCAGTCAAATGGATTATTGACCAGTGCCAGTGATGAAAAACTAATTCTCATTGCTCAGCTCCTTGATTATATTCTTGGCGCCAGCCAGTATATCACTTCCTCTGGGTTCTCACACTCGATGGAGACACGGATATCTCCCAGCGAACTCTCGCCAAAATTTGCCTTGCCCATGAATGCGACTTGTTTATTGAGTTTGAATTCGATTCTATTCCCACTTATGCTGTTAAAAAGTTCAGCCCTGGCAGAATCCAAGATATTCTGTTTCATGAGAAGTTCGCGTAATTTATCCAGGGAAGCGGTGCCGATTAGCAGACATTGCCGATTCGTGACATCCTTGAACTCGAGTTGAGCATCCGGAAATATATTGGTGATCGCCCTATCGACGCTTTCTACCAATTCAGTGGGGTGTACGGGTGCCGAAACCATGGCCTTGAAAATATCAGATGCCCCCTAAAATGCTTTTAGCCTGTTTTTTAAACTCTTCCAGGGTTCCGTTGTTATCCAGAGAAATGTCTGCCATATCCATCGCTTCTGTTAATCCCCAGCGAAGTTCGCGCTCGTCCTTCTGCTTGAACGATTCCCAGTCGGAGGCATCATCTTCTCTTTTTCGAGCCATTGCCCTATTGAACCTAAGCTTTTGAGATGCCTCAATTGCAATCAATATAAACCGATTCCCGAATGCCTTCCTATATGCTCTTACCTCTGCTATGCCGCGTATACCGTCTATGACGACCGCATCGCAGCTTGAGGAGGGAGTTTCCGAAATGAGAGATATACATTGATTGGCTACCGCATCCATCCCCTCAGTTTTTCTCAGTTCATCTGCTACCTTTCCTACGTTCTCTTCGGTGATGTCGAGACCTCTTGCCTTAACCTCTGCCCGCACTATATCCCCCATCTTGATTACCGGGATGCCGCGGCATTGTGCTACTTTAGCCGCCTCGGTCTTGCCCGACGTGGGCATACCCACGAAACCCACTATTTTCAAATTAATTCCTCTCCAAATTCCTTTGTCCTAATTCGCACATCTTTCAGATATCTTTTTGCCGTCCTGCCCAATTCCAGCAGTTCATCTCTACCAGGGGCATCATATCTCTTCAGTTCTTCGCTCCATGTCTGTTCTGGTATGCCCTGCTGGAGTACATATGTTATGCCCTCTCCTGCAACCAATGAAACCTCTTCCGCAATCGCTTTAATATCGTTCTTGTCGCAAATCAGTCCTCTAAACACGGTAGTCCTGATTTCGGGACTATGCTCTTTGCATATCTCGAGCGACTTTTTAACCTGTATCGCAGCTTTTTTACCATCGACCCCTGTTACTCTGCCATACAGTTCGGGGTTGGATGAGGGCGCCTTAACGTCTATGAATATCTTATCTACCAACTTTATATCGATAAGTTCTTTAAGATGTTCAGGATAGTATCCATTGGTTTCGACGCCAACCAGCAGATTCTGTGTTTTTGTGAATCCTGCCAGACGCTTCATTTGCACGGGCTGCATCAACGGCTCTCCACCAGAGAATACGACAGCATCTATAAAATTTTTGGTTTTTTTGATATGCTCCTCGACATACTCGACGTCGACGAAGTCGTCCCCTTCGAGCAGCGCATGATTTTGACAATATGGGCAGCTAAATGGGCAACCTCTCAAGAATATAACCATGGCTGCCTTCCCATACCAATCCACCGTCGATATTGGAA
>JAJOKI010000099.1 GCA_021129915.1 Methanocellales archaeon
CAACAAAACACCCTTGGGCGGTTCTATGCCCAGCTTCTGGAACAGCTCCGGGTGTCTCAAAGGAAGCTCAATCATCTCTCTTACAAGGGCAATCTCACGTTTTAATCCGCCAATATCCTCATACGCTATTTGGGGGACCAGGCGCCCCTCTTCAACCGGCTTCTCCTTCAAAACAATCTCCGTATCCTTCGTGCAGATTACGGTTCCAGCCGGTCGAGTTCCGGTGATTATGAATGTAAGCGGATTGCCAAGCATCTCTATTCTCATTTTTTGCCCTTTGAATACCGGGCGTCCATCAAGCACCCGCGCCAGATATTGCTCGCCACCGACGATTCTCACCGGTTGTGTTGGAGCGATTATGAGCTTCTTGGCATGTTTAGCTTCTACCTTCCTTATTCCGACCTTATCATCTATGCCAACTCCGACATTACTCCTGATGTTGCCATCTATCCGTATTATGCCTTCTGCGTCTTCCGGATATCCTGGCCAGACAATCGCAGCAGCTGTTTGTTTACCATGGATTTCAATGACATCTCCGCTCACCAGCCCGAGCTTATCCATGTCCTTTATATCGATTCTGGCGACGCCCCTTCCAGCATCTCTATGGTATGCTTCCGCAACCCGCAATATTATTTCTTCTGGCATTTTCTTTCTCACCTAATCCCCCATTTCCCCCCATCCATCGGGTAATTCGGAGCCTCATCAGTAATCAAGACATCATGTGGATGCCCCTCATTGTATCCGGATGGCGTGATTCTGACAAATCCTGCCTTTTTATGCATCTCTCCGATATTCTGCGCGCCGACATAGCCCATTGCGGATTTCAACCCTCCAACTAATTGATGCGACACATCTTTAACGGTGCCGCTGTATGGTACGGCCCCCTCAATCCCCTCTGGCACGAACTTGGTGCTGCCGGGTCCCCCTCTTTTTTCTTGGAAATAACGATCTGTACTCTCTCCGCCGCTCATGGCGCCGAGTGAGCCCATGCCCCTGTACTGCTTGTATCGCCGCCCTTTGATGGTCATGGTCCTACCTGGCGCTTCATCCGTGCCTGCAATGAGATTGCCCACCATGACTGAGTTTGCTCCTACTGCTATGGCTTTTGCAATATCACCAGAATACTTCATCCCCCCGTCAGCGATTACCGGCACTTTATGTTTTCTAGCCACATCTGCAACTGAAGCGATTGCAGTTAATTGAGGGACGCCGACTCCTGTCACTATCCGTGTGGTACAGATAGACCCCGGACCAACACCAACTTTGATACCGTCTACAAAACCGACCAGTTCCTCTGCAGCCTCTGCCGTCGCGATGTTTCCCACCACGACGTCGGCACCGACTTTCTTCTTAATCACCTTGGCAGAATTCACCACGTTCATATTATGTGCGTGTGCACAGTCCACTACGAGCACATCAGCTCCTGCTGCATCCAGTGCAACTGCCCTTTCTACGTCAAAAGGACCCACCGCAGCTGCCACCATAAGGCACCCTTCTTCATCCCTGATCGCCATTGGGTGCTGATGCCGGTGCAGAACATCCTGCATGGATATCATGCCTTTGAGATGACCTTTTTTGTCCACGATTGGCAAACGCTCTATTTTATGCTCGTACATTCGCTCAAGTGCATCATCGAGTGGAATACCTTCATGCCCTGTGATTAAATCCTTCGTCATCACCTTTTCAACTTTTTTCGTTGGATTCGATTTGACGATAGGTTGAACATCCCGCCGACTGACGATGCCCACTAATTTCCCATCGATGACGGGAATTCCACTGACCTTCTCATTTGTCATAAGGTGCCACACGACCTGGATGGGGGTGTTAGGTGCAATCGTCACCACATCTCGTACCAGCAGTTCATCGGCTCTTTTCACCTCACGAATTTCGTTTACCTGCTGTCCCCTGCTCATGTTTCGATGAATCACGCCAATGCCGCCCTCGTGCGCTATGGCAATTGCCATGCTGGCTTCGGTCACGGTGTCCATCGCTGCGCTCACGATTGGAATGTTGA
The DNA here is from genome assembly GCA_021129915.1 of Methanocellales archaeon. Lineage (GTDB taxonomy): Archaea > Halobacteriota > UBA148 > UBA148 > JAJOKI01 > JAJOKI01. The sequence continues at coordinate 2,015 of JAJOKI010000099.1, forward strand.
GGGGGACATTTTTTGACATACGTGACGTTACATCTACTTGATCCGGTTCGACATTGGATTTGCACGGCAAAAGCAAAACATCATCAAAAGTAATTCCCGGAGGGGCATTGAGTTTATCTATAAACATTTCTTTCACCACAACCCTTTTTGGTCTCGACTCTTAATGAAGTTTTTGTTCACTGAGGTTAAATGCTATTATATCATCTTTTTAAGCCGTTCCACTTCCTTTCGCTGTATCCTTCTATTTCGATCACCGCCGCACACAAGCCCCCGTATCCCGATAATGTCCGGGGAGATGCGCTGGATGGTCTTTATATCTTCCCACCCCAGCGACCCAGCCAGTGCAGTGCCAAGTCCAACCTTCTTGGCGCTTGATGTAAATTCAGCAACCTGTTCTTCGGACATAAAATCAAATAAGCCCCTGCCATCTTTGATGCCAGTGTCGATCATGACGATGTCGATGCCCGCTTTTTGTCCGACGTCCGGCAAATCAAACGGAGAGAGTGTATTCAGTCTTTCAAAGTCGGCGTATGCTGCTGCCACGACTTTTTTTGAGGAATCGTAGTCCTCAACAGCTTTTTTCACGTTCTGGAGCAAAATCAACGCCTGTTCTTTCGTCCTGATGTCAAACAAGCCTATCTTGATGAAATCCGCACCAGCAACAGCGGCACCAAGTGCGGATAGCGAAGCGGTACCGGGCTTAAATCCAAAATCTCCGATGGTTGCACTCAGCGGTTTTGACACCACTTTTTTAATCGCACGAATCACCCATGGAAAATTCGCGCCCAGCGAACCCTCTTTTGGATTCTTCACGTCGATGATATCCGCTCCGCCTGCTTCGGCATCTTTCGCCTCTTCTATATCGATAGGACTGATCAGCAATTTCATGGAGACTAAAATACTTTTATGCCATAAAATACCTTACTATAAACGTTTAAAGATGTTTCGAATTATTTTGGCGCTTGACATACTCGACGGCAAAGTCGTCCACGCCGTCAGAGGAGAACGGCATAAATATGCGCCCATAGATAGAATCAGCCACATATGTCATTCATCAGATCCAGTAGAAGTCGTAAACCGATTGAGGCCCATGGAGGTCTATGTTGCGGATTTGAATCGATTGATGAATAAGGGCGACAATTTTGACGTCGCAGTGCGAATCGCCCCGCTTTCCTGTGCAATGCTCGATTTGGGATGTAAAAACCGAGACGACATATCTTTGGGACTTCAGATCGCAGAGAAGGTAGTTCTTGGAACTGAAACGGCCTCTCTTGATATGCTCAAGGCGGCGCCAGAGAGGACCTGCGTGAGCATCGACATCAAACACGGCAGGGTTCTTTCATCTGACCCGGCGCTCAGAATATCTCCAGCTGCGCTGATACGTGAATTAAACGACCTACACTTTGACGAGGTCATCATTCTGGATTTGGATCGAGTCGGGACGGGCTTGGGTCCAGATACAGCTCTCCTTGGGGACATTATCGAACATTCCGACCATCCTGTCCTGCTCGGGGGCGGGGTTGGTGCGCTGAGAGATTTAGAAATCTTAAAGGAGCTGGGCGCCAAAGGAGCGATTGTCGCAACCGCGATTCACAATAACTCCATACCACTGGATATGATAAGGGGGAAAGAAGCTTAAATGAAACAACACATGCAAAACGCTTGAGGGCATCGACGGGTCTGGTAAATTGGTGACCCCATATAATTATTGTCAATTTTTTTTACGAAAATTGATATACCCAAAAGATGAATGAGTAACTGTCTTGTATTAAATCGCATATTAAGGTGTAAACCTCATGGCAATAGTATATCCGTATTTTATAGTGATAGAGGGTATTGATGGGTCGGGTAAGGCTACGTATAGTGGCAAGTTATGTAGGGATTTAAAAACTAACCCACATAGTTTTAATATTCGTAATAAACGATTTATCCTGCGAACAGATGAACCAACAAGTGGAAAAATAGGTAAACTAATTCGGGAATATCTAAAAGACAAAGATTTGGTAGATAAGGAATCCTTATCCTTACTTTTTGCTGCCGATCGTCTTGTCCATCTAACTCACAATATTATCCCTGCTCTAAGTAAAGGGGGTATTGTCATATCAGAACGATACGTCTATTCCTCGTTGGCATATCAATCCGCAGAGGGAGTTGATATGGAGTGGCTATGTATGATTAATAGATCCATAGTAACCCCAGATTTGGTGATTTGGTTAGATCTTGATCCAGAAATAGCTATTTCTAGGATTAAATCAAAGAGCGGAGTAAGGATATATGATGATATGGAGTACTTTGAAAAAAGAAGGTTACTACAAGACAGTATTCGAAAAAACTACATAAATATCACAAACAAAATCACAAATATAAAAGGAAAATATGATTTTTTGGATACGACGTTTTGTAAAGTAGATAATTCTAGACCAATAGATGAAGTGTATAGGGATATCAAGACTTACGTTAGGAATTTATTTGATCATAAATACCCTCTGCACTCTTTCAAGGATGTTAAATTAAAAACCATAAATACAAAAAAATTAACATTTGATGATTTATTGGTTGTGAAGTAACGGTCTGCAAAAGGTGCAGGAAAATTTCCTCAAACTGGCTGATGAAGAGCCGGGGCGCTTTATAAAGGTCGATGCTGAGAACAGTCTGGATGTAATGGAGGAGGAAGTGATGAGCAAAATTTGGGAATATATCAGGACGAGGATTTAGTCTACTGTTTTGGCTTCCTCCTCTTTCCAAGATGCCCTTATCAGCCTGGAGCCAGTGTTATGAAATTTTCAAAGATTACCATTCCAAAGTATCTTCGAGAATCGCTCAGTCTAAAAAACGGTGATAAACTTTTCATCAGCCAAGAGGGAAATAAAATTGTCGTAAGCACGATTTCAAAAATCCAACAAAGGCGCTTCAGGGAATCTGGTGGAAGATGAACTATATCGATACGAACATCTGGATTTATGCGATAATTTCAACACAAGTTTTAACCGAGGTTATTGGCGTGTTATATCATCAATATAATGTTAAAGGCGCCATAAATTATCTTGATGCTATTCTCTCCTATCCTATCGGTTACGCCTGATATTATTAGAATATGCCAAGGGATTACAATATACTGCCCTATGGCGCCATTCATATCGCAGTTTGTACGCATAGAGCGATTAAAAATATCGTTTCAGCAGACAAGGAATTGAGTAAGGTTGGTTTTATCGAAAGGATTGATCCGATTGGGTATAAATAAAAGTGGAAAGCAGAAAGGATATGCGATATTGATGTCGTATATGGGGGAGTTGTGCGAAATTGCCCGAAGCTCTTATGAAGAGATATATAAACTCTCTAACATTTAGAATATAATGAAGGTGCCAAA
>JAJOKI010000118.1 GCA_021129915.1 Methanocellales archaeon
CACCTTTTGTCCACAAGGGCATGCCCGCGTCTTCTGACTTTCTTTGGCATAAATAAATCGCCCGCAAGCGTTGCACCTAATCACTAAATACATCTCTTGGCTCCATCGATGACGTTATCGTTCAGCTCACCTCGAGAAGGTTAGTCAACGTTGCCTGTTTTTGCTCAAAGTAATTAAGTATCCGTGATGTAGCGGGAATCAATTGATTATTGATATAATATTCTGCATCGATTTTATATGTTTTGCCATCCCCATGTAGATATCCATTTTCGTATTTGCTGAACACATCGACCGGATATGCTCTATCCCCGATGCTGCCAGATCCCCTGACTATCACATACGCTATTTTTGTCCCCACCTCTATCGGTATTTTTGCCCTTTTCGCCGCCCTTACATGCGCCTGTACCGATTCATAGCTGGATATCTTTTTGGTCAAAGTTTTATATATCACGAGCTTTTCCAAGGGTACTTTTCCCTCTTTGACCTGTTGCACGATGCCCTGGACCAATCGTACAGCTTTAGCTGGGTCCCTTTCACGGAGTATCACTTCGACCACCTGCGCCTGGGTCTCCTTTGCCAGAGCACACCAATCTCCCCTGCGAACTTCCAGCCCCTTGATAACGATCTCGCCATCTGCGGTGAGGCCTGCGTAGCGCTTCTTCTTCTCGGTGAAGAATATCACCTCATAATAGTTCTCGACATCCAGTTCCAGAGGAAGTTCCTTGGATATGGCATCTGAAAACTCCTTTGCGCGCCCCCGCAATTCCGTATCTGCTTTGATAAAAAGACTGTCGGTATCTCCGTACAGCACCTCAAGCCCCATTTCCTCGGCTTTCTGAATGCTGCCTTTGATAAAGTGGCGCCCCCAGGCAGTGGTCGCCTCTGCACATTCCTTACGGTACCAGCGAGCTGCAGACCAGCCCGTATATCCATAAAATGCATTAGTGAGTATCTTGATCGCGTTTTGACGGATATCGAGCAATTGATATTCATATGTGCCCCTGTCGTGTTTCGCAAGTTCGCATTTCAAGTTATTGCGCCTGGTAATCATGTCCTGAAGAATCCGTTTGAAGAATCCGTCTGGCTTTTTCCGAAACTTATATCCAACCTCTGGCGCCTCAAAGAATTCGTCGCCATCTGATATTACGGTATCCGGCGATATGTTGAATGAAATCATTATCGAGGGATACATCGCTGAAAAGTCCAGACATGCCACATTTTCATGTATGCCTTTTTTCGGTTTGAGAACGAAGCCGCCAGCATATGGCGCACTGACTCCCCCTTTGGAGGGCACCAGCTCCCCTATTTTATATGCCTCAGCACTCAAAAACGATTCTACCTGGCGCCCGCGCCCCATCTTTGATACCTCGTCCAGCGGCTGCCTGCTCATTCTCGCGAATTCATATTGCAGTGGGAGCATCTTTTCCGCTATTGCAAGTGTGCTATTAACATCATCTCTGGCATATTCGAGAAGTGTCTTGCGCTTTTCAGGGTCTTCCCAGTACTGATATATCTTCGATGCGGGTAAATTGACACGCTCGGACTTTTTCATTACGCCCAGAAAATCAGCAACGTTTTCCAGTGTCTTGACCTTGACACTACCCAAGTCCCTGTCGACGACCCGGTACAAATCGACGTTAAGTCTGCCAGCAATGGATATTTTTCTACGAATGCCTGGCTGAAGCTGTGGGGTGCTTCCATCCTTCCCTATCTTAAGCGGGATTTTAGCAAGTTCGGCGCGGTGCAAGAGGTACGGCCAATCAAAGTTGTCTGAATTGTAACCGCATATCACGTCTGGATTAATATCATGTATAAAATCGACAAACTCTCTGATTAGAGATGGTTCATCCTTGGATGTGAGTGATTTAACGTCGCCGCGATTCGTCGCCACCCCTATAATGATGATTGGATCGCGCTTTGGGCTCGGCATGCCCCGAGGATTTATCATTTCGCAATCGAATGCCATTATCCGTAGATCTGGGTTCCCCTCTCTCCTTTGCGGCTTAACCTCGCTCGCCTCAAGTGCATACCCCGCATACTCGATGTCAATCGGTTTTCCCTGCACGATGATGCCATCCATGGGCGCCAGACCATGATCGATGATATACCTCACCGCAAACAGCACATCTGCTTCCCTGACATCCATGCCAAGAGCACCAACGGCTTCACGCAGACTTGGCACATGCTGAGGATGCTCTACGATTATTTTAAAGGCCTCAACCTCTTTCCCAAAATCCCTCCTTTTGACGGTCTCAACTCGTTTTGGGGATATTGCCTCACCATACCGCGTTACCCTGACCGCCATAATATCGTCGGCGCCTTTGTTTTCTGACCTAAATCTGTGGTTTGTGGCACCCACCGCATAAAAATACGGCTCAAAGTTTGGGTCAAAAATGACCACATCTCTTCCCTGGTCATCCCTGCACCAGAGCCTGATTACGGCTTTGGCTTCCTGAGTTATGTAATCGACGTCGAGCAGCCAGCCACTAATTTGGTCCATCTATAGTACAACTCCTACTATTTATGTAATATGGTTGCGATTTATTAAACGATGAACAGGGAATATCTAAAATATTTCCCAAAGGAATCGCCCTACCCCAACCAGGACAGAGCGATGGATGACCTGTATCAGGCACTGTCAGACCGCTGTATCGTTTTGTTCGAAGGGGCGTGTGGCACCGGCAAGACCTTGAGCGCCCTCGTTCCATCACTGCATATCGCACAACAGAACGATAAAACGGTCGTCATTGCCACTAACGTCCATCAACAAATGCTACAGTTTATAGACGAGGCAAAGGAGATCCGAGGGATAGCAGATATCAAAGTCATTGTCCTTAAGGGCAAACTGCATATGTGCCCCGCCGAAAAGAGCTATGAAGAGTGCGACGTGCGCAGGGAGAGCACGTATGAATTAATCAAATTAGAGCAAAACGTGAATCAATCCGATGCAAATGATATGCGCATAAGGACTTTAAAAAAGCGATCATGCGGGCACCTGCTTCAGACGCTCAAAGGAGATAACGCGGAGTTCTATGGGTGGCTCTTTTCAGGAGTTAGAACCCCTGAAGAAGTTGAAGCGCGGGCGTCTAATGATGGAACATGCGGCTATGAGCTGTTAAAAAGAGAGATGTACAATGCAGACCTGGTCATCTGCAATTATCATCACCTACTAAACCCGGATATCCTGACGAGGTTTCTCTCGTGGATGGGGCGTGGGCCGGAGGATATTATAGCGATATTCGACGAAGCGCACAACATCGAATCGGCAGCAAGATTGTATTCATCATTAACACTGACCGAGTACACCATAGAACAGGCACTGAACGAACTGAGGGATACGGGTGCACACGAAGATGCTGTCGAAAAACTGCTTCGCGCACTGAGAGATGCTCTTAGGGAGACGTATGAGTCGAAGTTCGCCTTTGGTGAAAAGGAACGTATCGGCGTCGAATGGCACGATGTTAGTATACGGGAGCCAGCGGGCACCGAGGACCTGTTGAGCGCCAACCTCCACAGCCGTCTTCTTGATGTTGATGTATTGGTCGAACGGGCGCATACCCTCGGCATCGAATTTGACGCCATATACTACAATCAATACAAAGAGGGATTGTCCGAGACAAAGAAGACCTCCCATCTCATCACGGTTTCAACGTTTCTCGAGAATTATTTGAAACTGGCAGGAGACCCAGGGTACTACCCACTAATCAACATCAGAAGAGACCGGAGTGGTGAAATAACCAGCAGAATCGAACTTTTCTCATGTATCCCCAAGAACGTAACCGGGCACCTGTTCAACTCATTTTATTCTGCGATCCTCATGTCTGCTACCCTGCGACCATTTGACGTTGTAAAAACGACGCTGGGCATCGATAGAGACGTGAGGGAAATCGCATATGGTTCTCCTTTCCCAAGAAATCGTAGGCATACCATTGCGGTGACTGCTCCCCCCCTATTTGCGAGGAATCGAGACGATCAGGAGGTCATAGATGCCATCACAAGGGTTCTGAGGGACATTATAGAACAATCCGATGGAAATGTCCTGATATTCTTTCCGAATTCCAGTGAGGCAGCGCGGTATTATGACCTTCTGGCATCCAATCTGCAGGATTTAAGTATCAGCGTGCCCATGTTTTTGGACAGGGTTGGCGTTTCCGCAATGGATGTAATGGAAGAATTCTTAAAGATAGGAAAATCCGGTGGAAAAGCCGTACTGTTTTCATATTTATGGGGAACACTGACCGAAGGGATAGACTATAAAGACGGCCGTACACGAACTGTCGTAATCGTGGGTGTTGGCTATCCCGCCCTGAGCGATAGAATCAGGGCGATTCAATATTCGTATGACTACGAATTCGGCGCTGGAAAGGGGTGGCGTTATGCGATTGAGATTCCCATGGTCAGAAAGGTCAGGCAGGCAATGGGGAGGGCAATCAGGTCGCCGGAAGATTACGGCGCAAGGGTGTTGTTAGATGTGCGATACACGAGCGAATCTCCAAAAACGATGGGCAAATATTCCATATATCCGCGCCTTCCGCCAGACGAGAGGGAGGAAATAATAGACGTGGCGCCGGGGAAGGTCAAATATGCTCTGATGAATTTCTTTAACGACATCAAGCAGAAGCCAACCCAATAAAATAATACAAACGATAGAACTCTTTCAATCCTCACCTTATGGGTTCAAAAATCAAAGACTAAATGACTTCAATCGCGAGTTTTGAAGTTCCTTCTGGATGTAAGAGCAGTTCTTTACCTTCCTGTAACTTTAAAAATCTGGCGATATCTGCGGGGATTCTAATAGCCAATGAGTTCCCTGATCGCACGATTTTTATTTTCTTGGCAAGTCCCCATATACCCAACTGCCTTGCCTTTTGCTCCATGGCATTCATTGTATTTTCATCCACAAAAGATTCCCCACACCCACTGCATAGCTCTGCTTTGTATCTTCCAAGAGATATTCCAAACATCTTCTCCTCTATCTTTCCTTCTTGCAGATTTCCATTTTCACAGATTGGACATTTTTTCATGATTACCACCTCGGTTTTACCGTGATTACGTAAATTTCATCCTTAATTTTCTTGTAAACGACTTCGAAATACGAATACAAGGAGACGATTTTGCCATTTTGAATACGTTTTGCACCTTTGATTATGGCTTCTTTCACTTCCCCCTCCGATATGCCGCGCCCGACCATTCTAAGTCTGGCATGCTTGCTATATCTGATTTTTAACACGTAACACTAATAGAACTAATAATACTTAAATCTTCTGAGAACTTTGCGAGTAAAGAACGATTATCTCATCGTCAAGAGTTTTTCTATTAGTTTCAATCCTTATTTTCGAAGAAG
>JAJOKI010000090.1 GCA_021129915.1 Methanocellales archaeon
GAATGGGTACCTTAATCCAAGAGTCTCGGTTGCCTCTATCAAATCAGGAATATAACCTCTGCCCATGGTCTCAATCACGCGATAATTCACGTTTTCCAAATGCTTTTTTGTTTCCGGCGTATGTGGAGAGGTTGCAATGAAAATTTTATCAACTCTCTCACTTTGGCAAAGCGCGTTCAATACATACGATATCATTGGTTTCCCGCACAGGTCTATCAGTGGTTTTTCTCCTTTGCCCAGTCTATTGCCGTGACCGCCAGCCATTACAAGGGCATCCATATCATCACTCCGATTGCAATCAGTCCTACTATGCGCCCCACTTCATTGGTCGCTCCGAGAACGTCGCCATTTATCCCTCCAAAGTTGCGGCTGGTGATATGCACTATCACGAGCGAAGACAATAGCGCAGACAATAGGGAGATAATGCCAAACACATCAAACGCAAGCCAGCATATAGCACAAGAAAAAACCAGCCCAATCAAGAAATCGCGATGTCTGACATTATCGATGAATATCGACCCCATTCCCTTGTGCATACTCTTTCCGAACATCGCTGCTGTGAGCATGGATTGTTTGGCGCCAATTTCTGCTATCAGGATGGCGAAAAAGGGGTTCTGCTCTATTGTAGTTATGGCAGAAAACAGAATCAGCAACGACATTACGCAAAAGACCGTTCCGCCAACTCCAATGGCAGTGTCGTGCATAATATTAACCCTCTCTTCCGGGGTGCCATGCGCAGTAATGGCATCTCCAAAATCCATCAGCCCATCCATATGATTTAATCCTGTAATGCAGTACAGGGCGAGGATGAGTAATGCCGCGCATAGATATGGCGGCAGGTGTTGGAGCGCAAGCCCGATGGTGCCGATTATTAGACCAATGAGGGCGCCTATGAATGGAAACAAGTATGCATGTCTGCCAAGCTTCTGCAGACCATCCATATCGATTCCGACCGGAAACGTCGTTAGAAAACCCATGCCGGCTTTGATGGCATGAAGAATCTTCGCCGAGACGCCGCCTATCAATCCAGCCATCACATCGTCCATAAACGGACCCAGCTCTGCAAGTATACCTGGCTTTGCCTTATCAAACCTGATATACTCAAATAGCCCCTTATATCCACCTATGTAATTTGCAATGCTCATCCCCAGCACTTCATCAGCAACGAGGGCTGCAAGGTCATTTTCATATCCTCTGAGGTCAGGAATCATGCCCCTTTTTGCATCCCTTTCAAGGGCAATTCCCGCATAAATCAAAGCGCCCACATTAGGGTCTGCCAGCGCATTGTTTAATTCATCTGTCACCGTGTCTGTGCACGTTCCGGTTGCTACACCCGTACCGCTTCTCACGTCTAAAAGCTGCAGGGCAAGGCATTTGCCTTCTGTGGCGGTGATTACAGCGTTTACCATACACGACTGCGTCAGATTGCCGTCTATCAAGAGAATCGTGTTGACCGTATTATTGGATAGGCCAGCAGTAACGATGGCACAGACAGCCAGACCATCCTCCTCAAGAATTATTCCAGGATCAGCCACGTTGGCAGCAGTCATCAATCCTATTGTAGACTCTGGCAATCCCAGCCCCTCAATAACCTGTGTAAGTTTTGCCTTGGGCTCCAGACTGAAGTTCTTCTCAACTTGGTGATTTATTATCGTCGTCGCCCTGCTGAAACCGCCATTCAACGCCGCAGAGCTTAGAATATAAAGGTCATCTTCTGCCTCTATTATAATCGTTTTTTTCTCTAACCTTGCACGGATGCCATTTATTGGAACGTCCAACATCATTTACTCCTTTTCACACCAGCGGCAGTTTTGTGTAATAGAGGATGGAGAAAGATAATACGATGATAATCATAGATGACACCCTCATTATTTGAATTGCCTCTCTTATCTGTTGCGGCCCCGGCAATGCAAACTCGTTTCCCATGGTATAGCACAGCGGCTTTTTCAGGGATGTGCTCAATGCCCCAGCCATCGCAGCCATTGGCCATCCAGAATTCGGGCTCGTAGTCCGTCCATGATCCCGTCTTGATATTCTCAGAGCAGAAAGGGATGAACCGTGGAAAGCCAGAGTATTTATTGCCTTGTACCCTAATGCCCCCGGCAACCCGAAGAGCACGAAGTAAAATATTGGCGACAGCTATGACGGCGGAACACATCCCCTCCTTTGTAAGTCCTTCAGGGTCCCTCCCAACCAGCGCAGGCAACTTCTTTTTGGCACTGACGAGGTCATCTTTCTCAAGATGTTCACATATCTTCGTTGCAGTATTAGTCAGGCATGTAATGGAAAATGTCGATTTCAGAACGTATGCGGATATGAGCAGGCCGATGAAGCCATGCACAAGGGTGACCAGATATCCGCCCAATACAGCGCTGCCAACGACTATCAACACCAATATGCAACCGGAAATTTTTGATTGAGCGTAAGTGAACATTTTCTTGAGATGGCTTTGTATAGCATCTATCAGTTTACCGATCCAGACTACTGGATGGAACGCTTCATTGGGCTCGCCGAACAGCAGGTCCATCATAACTGCAAGGCCAAGAATTATCCAGTGCATAACCGCCTCTCTATGATTTCCCAGACTTTGCTCAATTCATCACCAGTGGATTTTTCATCCGCGAGGAGTCTGTCCAGCACCTCTCGCGCCACATCTGGCCGGTGTATAATATCGCAGTTAATACAACTCCACGCGATGCCGCCAGAGGACTTCTTTGCAGTGACATTTCCAAGGCGCCCGTCCTCGCATGGATAGAACGGGCAGAAGCAGAAGGTACAGTCCTGCCCCTCGAAATGGCATGGATAGTGTTCACAGCCAAGATGGTTCCGCCCCAATACCTGATTGAAGATGGCGGCGAGCCTCTCATTTTCAGCCCTCGTCTTAACGGCAACCCTGACATGGTCTTCATCGAGAGACCTAAACGAACTGCAATCCCTGACCTGTATCCCGTGCCCGAGCATGCGCTGTGTAATTTCACGTGATGTGAGGCCAGTGCCGCTTATATCGAGCAATATGAAGTTAGCCTTGCTCTTCAAGGGACGTATGCCTCTTATACTGTTCAACCGATTTATCAACCACTCTCGCTCGGTTTTTATCAATTCACGCGATCGTCCTAAGTATTCAGGATTTTTGAAGAGATGGATGCCAATTACGTCGGCAAATATATTGAGATTCCATGGCAATCGTGCCCTATCAAGCAATTCCGCCAATTTAGCTGTGCCGATGCCGTATCCTATCCTGATTCCAGGCACTGCAAAGCACTTTGTCAGCGACCGCAGTACGAAGACGAAATCATTTTCCGCAGCAACATCGGCGATGCTCTGCTCTGGGTCGGATAGTTCGATGAACGCCTCATCCACGAAGAGAAATATATTATTTTTTGGGCATCTCGTTGCCAGGTCTGTTAATACATCCCGGGGAAGCAGATCGCCGGTCGGGTTGTTTGGGTTGCATATATAAAGAACCTTGGAACCCCCTAATACACTATCACTTATCCGTCCGTTTTTGACCATCTCATATTCGATGAATCGCGGTCTCGCTCCAAATAATCTGGATTGAAATTCATATTCCCCGAAGGTCGGATAGGGGATGATTACCCGGTCACCGCGCTCGATGACGGTTTCGGCGAAGAGTCTGATTATCTCCATGGAGCCGTTTCCCGGGATTATATTACCCGCATCCACGCCAACGAAGTTCGCAGCAGCCTCCCTAAAGGCAGTATATCGGTCATCTGGATAGTGTCCAATCCGTTCATATGCATCCAGCAGGACATCCCTTACATCTGGCGGCGCAAGTGGGTTGATGCTGGCGCTGAAATCGATTATGCCATCTGTACTATTCCCCCCATGTATGCATCGTTTTAGATTCAGCGCTTCTCCTCTGATGCGTTCCCTCATATTTCGACACCCAGCATCCTAAATATTGCATCCATTTTCTTTAAATGCCGTGGCAAATTCATCTGGACTTTTGACATAGGGAATAACGCCAAGAACAGGGACCCCGGTCTCGTCCTCAAGGAATTTTAGCCCAGGCTCCAGAATTGCGGCATCTCCTCTGAACTTGTTAATCAAAAATCCAGAGATATGCAATCCTTTTAGCAATGTATATGTTCCATACAGTCCGGCGAATACGCCACCTTTTTCAATATCTCCAATCAGGATGAGCGATGCATCCGCAGTCATCCCGTCCGCACCATCTCCAATACCTTCTATGATAACACCGCCGCATTCACATCCTAACTGCGATATTGTATTCCCTATTACACCCCCATCGACCTGAAACTTGTCGATTTTATGACCTTTTTTATCGAGCAGTCTGTAAAGTGCATTGACTATTGTAGTTTTGCCGCATCCCTTACTTGCCCCCAAGAACAAAATGTTATTCATATCAATGCCTCCACTCCTTCAATATCCACGCTCGCAGAAACGATGTTAGCCAGCCTATCGATCTCATCATCCAGATCTCGCTCAATTGCGTTAGGGGACCTTCTCATGGCTTGTAATACTGTTTTTCGCACAGGAGGGTTGTCAAAAATACCATGAATATATGTCCCGAATACGCTTCCATTAATCGCACCATCCTGGACGATCTCATCTCCTCTGTCGATAAGAAAACAGGGCTTTGCGCTTCGAGTGGTTGTGCCCATGTGGATCTCGTAACCAGTGATAGCCTCTCCCTGGAATTCTTCTAATATTCCATCCCCGATTATCGTTCCCTTGACACGCTTCGTGGTCTTGGTGTATGAGTTAAACATCGTCACAACATCTAGTAATCCTAGACCGTCAACCTCCTCGTTACCATCCTCAAATCCATCATCGATTATCCTCTTTCCGAGCATTTGATAGCCGCCACATATCCCGATGACGATCTTGCCGTCATTCGCGACTTGGATTATTGCATGATCGAGCTTTCGTTCACGTAGCCATTTCAAATCTAGGACCGTGTTCTTAGTTCCTGGGATGATCAAAACGCTAGCGCGCTTTGCCTCATCTTCTCTCGATATATACCGCGAGACTTGTTGACTATAATCCCGCTGTACAATTCCCTCTCATTCTCCAAGAGACTCAGTGTACCGAATAAATATGCAAGCGGGCTGCCGTACTCGATATTATGAACAAGTATGCATTTTGCCTCAGCCAACCTGGCAGGATATATGTTCACGATATCCCGATGCATGATATTGATTTCCGCAGGACTGCCCGCCCCTTCCATGATGACTAAATCATATTCCGATAACAGATGTTCGAGAGAGGTTTTGACTATCTGGCGCCTTTTTTTCG
>JAJOKI010000059.1 GCA_021129915.1 Methanocellales archaeon
TAGCTAACTGTTCACGCCCGCCGACCGTGCTTGCGTACCTCCTAAGTCCAAGCGCGAGCTCTATCTCTGGAGATGCACCTCCTGCCACCACTTTCTCGTCCTCGATCGCGACTCCTACTACACGCAGCGCGTCATGCACAGCACGTTCGACCTCATCGACGACATGTTCGCTTCCGCCATGTATAACCAACGATACCGATTTCGGGTTCTCGCATTCTGTGATGAACATCATATCTTCATCTGCGATCTTCTTCTCCTCGACCAATCCTGCACTGCCCAAATCACCCTCTTCGACTTCATCAAGACTCGTCACTATGGACCCGCCAGTTGCACGAGCCAATTTTTCCATATCGGATTTCTTAACACGTCGTGCGGCCAGGATGCCATGCTTGGCGAGATGGTGCTGCGCCAGATCATCGATACCTTTCTGGCAGAATAAAACATTTGCACCACTATCTTTGATTTTATCTACCATATCCTTCAGCATGCGCTCCTCTTCATTCAAGAAGGCTTGTAATTGGTCTGGGGATGTTATAGATATCTCTGCATCAACTTCTGTCTTTTTGTACTCGATCGCTGCGTCACAGAGCAATATCTTTGCATTCTCGACGCGCTTAGGCATGCTTGGATGAACTCTCTCTTTATCGATCACCATACCTTCAATGAGCTCAGAGTCTCCGATAGTTCCTCCCACTATCTTCTCAACTTTGATATTATCTATATCAGCTACCCCATCTTCGAGAACGGCTGTGACTGCTTTTACGCACATTGGTGCGAATATCTCCCTTCCTGATTCTGTGCCTTTTCCGGTCATTGCAGTAGCTGCGACTTTCCGAAGTAGTTCTTCGTCATCCGCAGACACCGATATAACAATGTCGTCCAGAATATTTTCTGCTTTTTCGGATGCCATTCGATACCCGGACGCGATAATCGTCGGGTGGATATCCTGCTCTAAAAGAGCTTCTGCTCTCTTCAACAGCTCTCCTGCAAGAACGACGGCAGTAGTGGTACCATCGCCGACTTCGTCGTCCTGGGTCTTCGCGATTTCCACCATCATCTTTGCAGCTGGATGCTCGATATCCATCTCCTTCAGGATGGTTACACCGTCATTTGTGATGACGACGTCCCCCAATGAGTCCACGAGCATCTTGTCCATGCCTTTTGGACCTAAAGTAGTTCTCACGGCATCTGCAACGGTCTTTGCCGCCATGATATTCGTATTCTGGGCTTCCTTGCCCCTCGTTCTCTGACTACCTTCCTTTAAAATCAATATTGGTTGTCCACTTAATTGTCCTGTCAATACTATACCTCCATTAATTAGGTAATAGCGGAAGATAACTGTTAGTAGTCCTATATAATCTTTTCGGATTTATTCATCTTGGAGCCTCGCTTTTTTTATCATCATATCAGTGTATCTACTGACTCCAGCGAGTATGGTAACCCTTTCTATCGATGATAGTTGCTAATAGTGCGCCTGGATACGCCCAGTTTGAAGGCAAGCTCCCCCAATGAAATATTTTTATCTATCTGGTGCAGCATATACCTCTCTATAAAAAATCATACAATGTCTCAACGTTGATAGATGGTATGCCATAACGAAGATATACTGCCCTATAAATATTAGGTATTTGATACAATATTCAATTTATGTCGATGTTCATCGGAATTGATGATACGGACTCAAAAATGAGAATGTGCACCACTTATCTGGCAGCAGTGTTAGTGGAACGGTTGCAGAACTATGGAGATGTGGTCGACCGTCCCAAATTGATCAGACTTAATCCAAACATCAGGTACAAGACAAGAGGAAACGGTGCAATCGCAATTCAAATTCATGTCAACA
This sequence comes from Methanocellales archaeon, assembly GCA_021129915.1. Classification (GTDB taxonomy): domain Archaea; phylum Halobacteriota; class UBA148; order UBA148; family JAJOKI01; genus JAJOKI01. The sequence goes on from JAJOKI010000059.1 coordinate 1,844, forward strand.
AAGGGCAGGAGTCTCAAATTGAGGATATCGTCGTCAGTACAGTAGAAGAAATGGCAGAGTTTGATGATCCAAACACAAATCCCGGGATTGTATTTTTGGAGACGGGAGTTCCTATTGGAACTGGACGGGGAAAAAACCGAAGGTTTTTGACGGGAGTTCCCCCAGCGATCAGGGAATTCTCCAGACGCGTGATACAGGATGTTGTTACCATCCCAGAGGCGATGGAACTCGCTAAAAAGTATGGTAAAGTATACAGTTTCAAAAATGGACGGGGCGTCATCGGTGCACTGGCTGCCATTGGGGCAACACTTGAGAAAGATCCTACATATGAGTTGATAGCTTATCGTCAAAAATGGCGATACAGCACTCCACGGAATATCGACAAAGAATCTGTATTAAAAGCAGATAAGACAACATATCCGTTGACATGGGATACGGTAGATGTTGCCAATGATGTAATCGTATTCGCGCCAAGCTCACCATGCCCAGTATTATTTGGAATTAGGGGCGGCGATATCAATGCAATCCAGAATGCATTTAAAATCATCAAATCAGAGCCATTGGAGCGTCACATCATTTTCAAAACCAATCAGGGCACTGATGCACACTTAATGCGCGGAAATATTGCCTCTGCGAAAAATGAGCGCTCATATATCCTGAGTGGTACTGTGGTCAAACAGCCATATTCAATCCAAGGAGGGCATGTCTTCTTCACCATTGCAGAGAGCGGTCACAAGATCGACTGTGCGGCGTACGAGCCGACGAAGGGATTCAGAGATGTGGTGCGGAAGTTATGCATTGGTGATGAAGTAGTAGTTTATGGCAGCATAAAGGACCAAACCATCAACTTAGAGAAAATAGAAATTATATCGCTCGCCGACCAGTTCACCAAGCGAAATCCAATATGTACATGCGGGAAAAGAATGAAGTCAGCTGGCAGACATCAAGGATATAGATGTAAAAAGTGCGGAACAGCTGCTGATAAACCAGAGCATATCTCAATAAAAAGATACCTTGAGTTAGGATTGTATGAAGTCCCCCCATCTGCAAGACGGCATATTTCAAAACCACTGGTTCGAGTGAGTGGTAAAAAAATCCATCCCGTCCGATAGAAATATATTGTTATCGTCAGCTTTATCATTGAAGATGCCAAAAAGAAAGGGAGTATAAAATGGGAAAGACGATAAAATTAGAAGAACTAAGACATGGCACTGACCTACTCAAGCGCGGTTTTGCCAAAATGCAAAAAGCTGGCGTCATCATGGATGTCACCAGTAAAGAGCAGGCAGTGATCGCGGAAAAGGCTGGCGCCGTAGCTGTGATGGCCCTCCATGCTGTGCCGGCAGATATCCGAAAAGCCGGTGGAGTGGCCAGGATGGCGGAACCACTTGTCATAACGGAGATAATGGATGCGGTCACGATTCCAGTAATGGCAAAGGTGCGGATAGGACACTTTGTCGAGGCGGAAATACTCGAGGCGCTGGGCGTCGATATGGTCGATGAATCAGAGGTATTGACGCCTGCGGACGAAAAATATCACATCGACAAGAAAAAGTACATGATCCCATTCGTGTGTGGTGCACGGGACCTTGGAGAAGCCCTGCGTCGCATCGACGAAGGGGCAGCAATGATACGAACAAAGGGTGAGGCAGGAACTGGCGACGTTAAAGAGGCGGTTAGACACATGAGATCAATCATGGGTGCAATTAGAGAGTTAAAAGGCAAAAGTGATGAGGAAATACAACGCGTTGCACGGGAAATCGAAGCACCATTCAAGCTCGTGAGAGAGACAATGAAAATGCAACGACTGCCCGTCGTCAACTTTGCTGCGGGTGGAATTGCCACGCCTGCAGATGCGGCTTTAATGATGAAATTAGGAGCGGACGGAGTTTTCGTGGGCTCTGGTATTTTCAAGGCAGAATGCCCGGAGAAAATGGCCAGGGCAATCGTGGATGCGGTGAACAATTATGATCGTCCTGAGGTACTCGCAGAGATTTCCAAAGGACTGGGTAGTGCGATGAAGGGGACTGACACTAATATCTTATCCGAAGGCGAAGTCCTTCAGACGCGCGGTTGGTAATCTTTATAGAATTATGGTTAAAATAGGAATCATCGCACTGCAGGGAGATATAGAAGAGCATATCAAAGCCATGGAGCGGGTGCTATTCGAGCGCGGCGGCGAGGTCGTCGCCATTAAACGCAGCGGAATGGTCCCCTCATGCGATGCGATCGTCATACCCGGTGGTGAGAGTACGACCATTGGTCTGCTGATGGATCGAGAGGGTATCACCTCTGAAATAAAGACCGCTGCAAAACAGGGCACGCCGATTCTCGGTACTTGCGCAGGCCTCATCCTGCTGTCAAAACTGGGAATGGGCATTCGCGTGACGAGAAATGCGTTCGGCCATCAGAGGGAGTCGTTTGAGTTTCCGCTGAAGATCGGTGTCATAGGCGACGAACCGTTCAATGCCGTGTTTATCAGAGCGCCAGCGATTGTCGATGTTGAAAAAAACGTCGAGACACTTGCGACATATGATGGGCGCATCGTTGCAGCGAAACAGGATAAATTAGTGGCACTTGCGTTCCACCCAGAATTAACTCGAGATATGAGATTACATCATTTCTTCTTGGACTTGATATGACGCATATCAGCACAGACTTTACATTTTTCGCTCTTTTTTATTTCAACGATGTCGAAGTTGTTATGTAAGAGGTCATAGAAAAGCAATTTTCCTGCCAGCACTTCGCCAGCACCTGTGATCAGCTTGATGGCCTCGTTTGCCTCCAAAATGCCAAACAATCCCGCTGTGACGCCGATTATCGGAAATATTTTTTTATCTGCCATGCCGGAGAATATGCAGTTCAGACACGGTGTCTTCGATGGAATAATCGTCGTTAGTTGTCCATAAAAACCCTCCACTGCCGCATGTATGAGTGGTTTTCGATTTTTCACACAAAATTCATTTAGAAGGTATCTCGTGTTGAAGTTGTCTAGACAGTCCACCATGACATCGACACCATCAAACATCGATATGTTTTGATCTGTTATCCTCTCGGTTATGATTTCTATTTCAATGTCAGAATTCTGTGACGATAATTTTTCTTTGATGGATTCTGCCTTGTTAGTCCTGCCGATATCCTCTTCCCAGTGGAGTATTTGTCGATTCAAATTGCTCAAACCAGGAACATCACAATCCGCTATAATCAGCTTTCCTACACCTGCAGCCATTATATATAAGGACGCTGTAGTTCCAAGACCGCCTGCACCGATGAGCCCAACCGTGGCGTTCTTCAGTTTTTCCTGCCCGCATCTGCCAATGTTGTCCAGTAGGATTTGCCTACTATATCTTTCCAGGTCTCTATCGGTAAGCGTCATCCCCCTCCAACCGGCGGGAATATGGCGACCGTATCGTTGTCGTCCAGTCT
>JAJOKI010000085.1 GCA_021129915.1 Methanocellales archaeon
TTCGATCCTGCAAAGGTGACGGAGCACATCCAGTACTCCTGGTATGAGGGATATGAGGGTGGCAGGCATCCCTACGATGGAATGACAGTTCCGAAGTATGCGCCAAGAGAGAAGTATTCCTGGCTGAAGGCACCTCGCTATGGCGAAAAACCTGCAGAGGTAGGACCGTTAGCAAGGATGATCAATAACGAAGACCCGCTTGTGATGGCGCTGGCAACCGCATTCGGGGCAAACGTGTACACGAGGACGCTGGCAAGATTGCATGAGTGCGTACGGATATTCGCCAAGATGCCAGAATGGGCTTTTGCCCTGATCGACAGGATCAATGCTGGATGGACGAGACCAGGGGACTTCTGCAACCACACGCCCACGCCGAAGACAGGAGAAGGATATGGTCTGCACGAGGCGCCAAGGGGCGCATTGGGTCACTGGATCAAGATCGAGGACGGCAAGATCGCCCACTACCAAGCGGTAGTTTCGACGACATGGAATTGTTCTCCACGCTGTACAAACGGCCATCGTGGACCAGCTGAGCAGGCGGCTCTTGACACATCAGTTCCTGCAGTCAGCAATCCGGTTCAACTTGGATTGATAGTCAGGTCATATGATCCATGTATCGCTTGCGCAGTGCATACCATAGATATGAAATCCAACGAGAAATACGAGTACAAGGTGCTTTAGGGGGTATCCATGATTCAGCAGCAAAAACTGGGAATAATTATCGTGATGGCAGCAATCCTCGTGTTTGCAGGCTATGGGGGAGTGGAAATGCTCAAGTACACCGAGGCCTGCGAGTTCTGTGCTGAATGCCACTCGATGCAACCATACCTCCTCTCAACTCACGCACCAAGCCCCTGGCTTGATTACACGCACTCATATCATGATGTAGGCTGTTATAAGTGTCATATTGGGCCGGGTATAAGGGGGATTATTGAGGGCAAGGTGATAGGTGCGGCGAAGGAGGTGTATGCACATGTACTCCAAACGTACGAGGAACCCCTTCCGCGGAGTCCTGTTCAGATGCAATATTGCCTGAAATGCCATGCTGCGTATATACAGGAATCCAGCGACATATATGGCTTTGCGGATCCGCACATATTCCATGTCGGAGGTGGCGACTGCAATGCCTGCCACAAAGGACACTGGAGCTGGCATGAGAGGATGGCCCGAGGCTGGTATGAGGATCGCGAAAGAGACCTTGTAAACTACTGGATAGAGGTCCGCCCAGAGTTTTGCCTGGGTTACAAGTAACTTAACTTTTTTTATTCATTACAATCGTCAGAATATCCTCGTCCATCAGGATGTGCTCAAGACCCACCCTCTGTCCCTCATGTTTCACGGATCTGCCCCATACTTGCGCATATCTAAACTTTCTCTTAAAATCTCTGTGAACGCGATTGCAGACATCACTAACACTTGCCCCCTTCATTAGGATCATGGGCTCTTGATCCACAGCCTCGCCCCGCGGCTTCATATAGATGCGGACGAACCCCAACTTCTCAAAAATGGCATCCTTGAGGCCATCAAGACCTGACCCATGTTCTGCAGAGACCAAAATCGCATCCTTTGGTATCGGCAAGTCTCCAATGGTTTTATCGCCACATGAAACCAAATCCAGCTTGTTCAACACTGGCAGAGCGGGCACATATTTTCTGTTGCCAAGAATTATATCGATGAATTGATCTATCGTTATGTTTTCACGGATAAGCACATCTGCATTATGAATTTTAAAATCATTCAAGATTGAGCGCATCGCTGTCTCATCGATTTCGCATTCGGTTGTTCTATTAATGATAATGCCGCCCGTGGCTTTTCTACGAATCGTGACATTGGGGGGCCGTTCGTTGATGCGCACCCCCGCGTCAAATAATTCTTTTTTAAGCACATTCAGATGTTCCATGTGAAATATATCGGTCACAAGCAATAGGAGGTCTGCACTTCGGATGACAGACAGCACCTCTTTTCCACGTCCTTTACCCGTAGCAGCACCCTCTATCAAACCCGGGACGTCGAGCAATTGTATGCGCGCCCCCCTATGAACGAGAGTGCCGGGGATGACACTCATCGTGGTAAACTCATAGTCGGCAACTTGAGAATGCGCACTGGTGAGTTTATTGAGCAGTGTGGACTTTCCGACAGAAGGAAAACCGACCAGGATGACGGTTGCATCGCCAGATTTCTTAACCGAATATCCTCCTCTCCCTCCCTGTTTCCTGGTGGATTGTGCTTTGTCCTTCAATCTGGCCAATTTCGCCTTCAATCTACCGATATGGAGCTGGGTCGCCTTGTTGTAAGGGGTTCTCCGAATCTCGTCCTCTATGGCTTTGATATCATCTTCAATGCCCATGTACATCACACAATCTTTGGCCCTTAAAAAATCGCATAAAACTTCTTCAGTCTCGCTGTCTGACGCTGGTATTGATGAGAATGCGCTTCCTTGTATCGCTTTTTTTATCCCGTACTTCGACTAGGTATGTGTGGGGGTATTTGGATACGATATACTCCATCCAGACATTAAAAAGCTCGTTATGTTCTGATAGGCTGTCCGACCCTCTTTGAACCCTCAGTTTGTTGATGTGGTACATAAAATCGACCATGGACATACGTGCAACTCTTGATTTGTGACCGATATTATCGTTCCACCACCCTGGCAGCTCCTTTCCCATGGCGTCGATAAACCCTCCAGGTGGCAATTTTCTTTTAAAGTCATCGACAATGGAGAAATAGCAATCGTCTTCGTTTTCCTCGTCGATACCAAAGTAGCACTTCGCTGCAAATAACGCCAAATCGCGGTCGCTCATATCACTCATATTTGTTATAACCAATGGCTTTCTTGATACATAATAATGCCTGAATCCACTCGTCAAGCAGGGCACAATATTCAGGTTGGCACTCATCAGTACAGCCACAGCATGGTGCAATCATATCGCCAGCCATCAGTGGCCAGAACTTATTATATATTACTCGGTATGTCCTGACGCCATTGACAACTTCTGATTCGCGGCGTATCAATCCATTTTTCTCAAGATTGATTAGGACTCTCGAACATTTTCTGCTGTCGATTCCCAGCCTTTTCCATATATCGTTCTGGTAAGTTGCCCTGCCAGAGCAAATCAATTCCAGTACTTCTTCTTCCAGCGTGAGTGTCATTTTATCATTAATTAACAGGATTTATTAGGACGATGTTATTTCCACGTATGATCACCGAGCCCAGCGCCCTTGATTTTTCGCCATCGAGCAATTCAACCGTATTCGCCACGTGGAGGTTCAAATAATCGTCTGCGCTCTTCAGTATGCCCTCGAGAACGTATTTTTTACCCTTCATCTCGATCCGAATTTTGGAACCGACCAACTCTTGGACCTTTTTATTTGGAAACAAAGTAAAACCCTCTCTTCTTTTATTTGCCCTTTCGATCCATGTTTTCAGATAGCCCAGCACGGATTCGAACCGTGGTCACAAGGTCCAGAGCCTTGTATGATTGACCGCTACACTACCGGGCTAATATCATCTATACCCAACATGCTCATATATATACATTCTTCTGGCGATAAATCCATCTTTTGCAATGACTTTTCGGTCAATTTGATTGGAGCGCCCTTTATTAGCACCATGGGGACCTGTTCGTCAGCTTCTCCCATCAAGAGCTGAGCCGCAGAAGCTAAATCATCTGCTATCGCCCTGAACGTCACCCGCAATTCCCTTCCAAATATATCCTTCTTTCCCCTGAGGTCCTCTACCGCTTCCATCCCTGCGGTCGCCAGTGCAACTCCAATAACTCCTTTTTTAAGTGGAATAGTCCTGCTGTCGGCAATTATCGTGCCAATCCTCTTACCGGTTCTTTTCTGGATGCCCCTCCTGATCCGTTCCGCCTCTCTGAAGGGATGCGCGGGCTGCAGGACGACATGATCCTCTGGAGCGTTGGAGACATCTACGCCCGCATTGGCGGTAAACCACCCGTCCTTGACCGTCAACAATATCTTTTCCATGCCTCCATATATCTCATCTGCTTCTTGAAGAACGACCTCGACGACGGCCGGGTCCATCTTATAAATCTCCGCCATCCTCCTCGCAGCACTGGAGGGGGAGATCTGGTCCAACCTCTGCATCCTGCCCTGGGCAGTGGCTACCACCGACTCCGCGATGACCATGACGTCTCCGTCCTCGATGTCCAGCTTTTCCCTTGTCAGCGCGCTCATCAATATCTTGACGAGGTCATGTCCAGGTCTGATCAAAGGCGTTTTAATGGGATACAAAATCATTTTTTGTCCAAGGATTTATATCACCTATTATCGTTCCTTTGCAATACACTCTTGAATCAAATCTCCAATCATGGGCAAATTAAGCGACTGCATTCTCAGCTTGTGGACCAAACTTTTGATCTGCGCTACCGTACCGAAGAGCAACACGTCTGCCACTTCTATCTCGCTGGATATCGCCCCTCTATGAATGGCAGCATCCCCCCCTCTTGCGAGCATTTCCTGTTTAAGAACAAGAGCCTCCGACGCCGTCACGTTTTTGATGAACATGACCAGGGAGACCGTCTTGTCCTTCATTATTTTTGCGCCAGCATCGGTCACGTTGATGAACGACATCAAATCAATCAAATCATCCGGTTTCTTTATGCAATCGATTATGGCAACTTGGTAACCATCTTTTTCTACAGTGATCGGTCTGCTCCGCACCACCTCTGCCATCCTGATGGTATCCATAGTTTCTTTTACGTCGTGCGTCCGAACTATATGCGCACCTTTATACACGGCAATAGCAGTGCATGCTAAGGTGCCCGCCAACCGATCAGATGGGTCGGGCATACCTAAAACACCACTGATAAAGGATTTACGCGACACTGCTACCAAAACAGGTCTGCCAAGAACTCTAAATCGTTCAAAATTATTCAGCAGCGCCAGGTCACATTCATACGTCTTCTCTGGAACCCATCTGCCTATGCCCGGGTCGATGACGATATCAGTTATTCCGCCGTCCTCTGCCATACCAATGCTCTCGACCAACGCGGTCCTGGTCTCTGAGAACGTGAGGCAGTCGCCCGGCACTTTTTTGGTTGCCATTAGTATTACCGATGCATCGAAGTCTGATGCCGTCATCACCATATCTGGGTCGTTTTTCAGTCCACTGAT
>JAJOKI010000086.1 GCA_021129915.1 Methanocellales archaeon
CTTGACGGTCTTCCAAGGTTTTGGGTCGCCGGCACAAATATAGGCAATCAGCGCGCCCTCCTTTTTTCTGCGGAGCGCTTCAAATACGTCTCTGATACTTTTAATACTCATCTCTCCTCACCGTTTCAACGTCTTTGTCCCCTCTTCCAGACAGATTAATGATGGTCAGGTCACCTATATCATCTGCTTTTTTAGCATAGGCAATTGCATGAGCGGATTCCAGCGCCGGAATCATCCCTTCCAGTCGACTGAGCATATGAAACGCATCAAGAGCCTCAGCATCGCTGATATTTCTGGCTTTGACGCGTCCGACCTCTGCGAGATATGCCAGTTCCGGACCCACTCCTGAATAATCAAGTCCCGGGGCGATGGAGTGCGACTCCAGTATCTGCCCATATCTATCCTGGAGCAATTTTGTGCGTGCACCATGAAGCACACCATCCTCGCCCTTGCACAGTGAAGCACTTCCGAGCCCTCTCTTCGAGCAATTAAGTCCTTCTCCGCCCGCCTCCACGGCAAACAGGTCGACATCGTCATCGATGAATGGGTAAAATGTACCCATCGCGTTGCTCCCGCCCCCGGCACATGCTATAATCGAATCAGGCAACCGCTCTTCTTTTTCGAGAATCTGTTTGCGCGTCTCACGACCGATGACACTCTGAAAGTCTCTGACGATGGTTGGATATGGGTGCGGCCCCACTATAGAGCCTATCAGATAATAGGTATCTTTCACGTTGGTCGCCCAGTCCCTCAATGCCTCGTTGATGGCATCTTTCAGTGTCTGGGAGCCGGATTTTACCGGTATGACCTCTGCACCAAGCAGTTGCATTCGGTATACGTTCATCTTTTGACGCCCGATATCTTTCGCGCCCATGTAGATTATGGTTTTAAGTCCCAGCACCGCACCCGCCATCGCCGTCGCAGTCCCGTGCTGTCCAGCGCCAGTTTCAGCGATGATGCGCTCCTTTCCCATGTATTTCGCCAGCAATGCCTGGCCGATCGTGTTGTTCAGCTTGTGGGCGCCTCCGTGTACGAGGTCCTCGCGTTTTAGATATATCTTCGCGCCAAGCGATTCGCTCAATCGCTTTGCATGGTACAGTGGCGTGGGGCGCCCACCAAAGTCCCTTAAATATCGATTTAATTCTGCTGTGAACTCTGGGTCATCCTTATATCGTTCTATCCCTCTTTCCAGCTCTTCCAGCACGGGCATCAGCACTTCTGGGACGAATTGTCCCCCATATCCATTAAATTTCTTCTTCATGATTCACCCATCTTATCCTCTCAGTGCATTGGCCAATTCCGCCGCCTTGCCGATATCTTGCATTATTGCCGTACCGACCAAAACAGCATCCGCGCCAGCATTTATGACTCTTTTGACATCTTCTGCATTTTCGATGCCGCTTTCGCTGATTATCATACACTGTGGACTCTTATCCCTTATTATTGGCGCCAGTTCTTCTGTGACTGACAGGTCTACTTTTAGCGTGCTCAAATCCCTGTTGTTGATTCCGATCATCCTCGCAGGGGTCTTCAGCGCCATCTTTATTTCGTCCTTGGAATGAACCTCTACAATGGGTTCAAACCCGTAGAACATTGCCCTATTTACGAGGCAATTGAGTTCATCTCCAAGTATTCGTGTGATGAGCAGTATCATATCGGACTCGACTTCTTGCAACTGCCGACTATCGATGATGAAATCCTTGCGAAGCACCGGCACATCTACCGCTTCTCGCACTGCTCTTAGGTTCTCTATATTTCCATCAAAGAACTTCGGCTCGGTCAATACCGATATTGCGATAACATCCTCTTGTAGTTGTTTTGCAATTTGCACCGCTTCTTTTGCATCTATTATTCGAATCCTGCCCCTCTGGGGTGAAGATGGTTTTATCTCTGCAATCACGGGAACTTTGCCCGCTCCCAGCTTCGCTCTCATCCTTCCGATTACGTCCCTATTTTGGACTCTGAATGATTTCGTTTTTATACGCTCAACTCTTTTTTTGGTATCTGAGAGGATATCATCGATCAGCATGGCGCACCATCTCCAGAAAATTTTGGACCATTTTTCTTCCACACAGCGTCAATATGCTTTCAGGGTGGAACTGCACACCCTCGATGGTGTATTTGGTGTGGCGCATCCCCATGATAACGCCATCATCGCTTAGGGCGGTAATTTCGAGTTCGTCTGGCACGTCGACTGTCGCTAACGAGTGGTACCGTCCGCCAATTAATGGGTTCGGCAGTCCACGAAATATCGTCTTGCCATCATGTTCGATCTTCGATGTTTTGCCATGTACTGGACCGGATGTCGAATGGGCGATAGCGCCGCCAAATGCGACACATATCGCTTGGCACCCAAGACATACGCCGAGAATGGGTGTGCCTTTAAACTCACGAATTATTTCCAGGCATGAGCCGATATCCGCTGGATGGTTGGGGTTTCCGGGCCCCGGCGATATTATAATGGCATCTGGCTCGATTTTTTTGACATCTTCGATGGATATCGTGTTGGGCACGATAACGGTCTCGGGTTCGTCCACTGCCACGTAATCCACCAAGTTATATACAAACGAGTCCCTGTTATTGATAAATAGGATTCTCATCTGCCCGCCTCCAACATTGCAACAGCCTTCATCATTGCCTTCATCTTCTTTTCGGTCTCGTAATATTCGTATTCTGGGGCCGAGTCTGCCACGATCCCAGCACCTGCCTGGATATGGAGTCGAGTTCCATCCTTCACAATAGTTCTGATGATGATCGCGAAGTCAGCATCCTGATTGAATGAAAAGTAGCCGATGCCCCCTGCATAGATGCCCCTCGCTTCGGTCTCCAATTCATCGATGATTTCCATTGCCCTGATTTTTGGAGCACCAGAAACAGTTCCAGCGGGAAAGACCGCCCGTACAGCATCGAACATATCGCAATCATCTTTAAGTTCCCCGGTCACCGTGCTTTCAAGATGCTGGACATGGGAATACTTCAGGACCGACATATAGTCTTCGACTTTGACCGTCCCTGGTTTGGATACAATACTCACATCGTTTCTGCCAAGGTCCACCAACATAACATGCTCCGCTACCTCTTTTTCATCGGACTTCATCTGCTGGGCAAGTACCTCATCCTCCTCTTTGGTCGCCCCCCTTCCCCGAGTACCGGCAATTGGATTTGTGATGATTCTTTCACCATGAACGGATACCAATGTCTCAGGACTTGCGCCGACGATCCCCATGTCTCCAAATTGCATACAATACATATATGGGGAGGGATTGACCTCTCGCAGTTTTTTGTAAATTTGTAATGAGTCACAATCGGCTTCGATTTCATATCGTCTGGAGAGGACTACCTGAAAGATGTCCCCATCATAGATGTACTTCTTCGCCTTTTTGGCCATCTGCTCGTACTGGTCCCTGTTCGTATTGGACTTGAGGTCTCCGATGGAGATTGTTTCAGGCTGATATGATGGCTTGGCGGCTATACGTTTCCCGATATCCTCTATGCTTTCCGCACTCTTATCATATACTTCCTGCAGATCTGAGTCGGAAGTGATCAGGGCATTCGAGATTATGTATATATCTTCTTTCAAATGGTCGAATAGTATCGTCGATGTGGAAAGCATAAACTGTATGTTCTCTGACCTCGACTTTTGATGTCGACTTTTTATATCGAGGTGCGTGTCAAATACGGTATCATAGGCGATATAACCGATCAGCCCCCCCATAAAGACGTGTCTGTCAAAACAGAGGTCCGTGTCGTAATTGGTATGACTCTCGTGAACCCTTCGATTTCTATAGATGGATGCGAGCAGGTCGAATTGGTCTCCATCTTTTTTAGTCTGCTCCATCAGGGAATTGAACCGTTTACCGATGTCATCCAGTGCCTTAAATTTTAGTGTCTCACCATCGATCGATATAATCGCATTTGGGCTTGCACCCACAAATGAAAAGCGAGCATGTCTTCTTTCTCCTTTTTCTACCGACTCCAGGATATATGAATATCCCTCCGCAGTATACAACGCCTCATAGCAATACATGGGGGATTTTTGGAGTGATGATTTTTGATACAGGGGAATTATGCACGGCTTTTTTTGCGCCTTCGCTATATCCAGAAACTCATCGCGATTGAGATTGAGCATGAACCACCTCGTTGATAAATGCGCGAACTTTGCGCCCAACTTTCTTGCCGTTGACCTCAACGCCAGAAGCCACATCCACTGCATACGGCTTGACGATGGAAATCGCCCTGCTGACATTTTCAGAAGTCAATCCGCCTGCCAGAATTACAGGGAGCGGGCAGTCGTCCACAATCTTGGCGCTGACCTCCCAGTTGTGCACCATTCCGGTCCCTCCAGGCTTGCAACCAATCGTATCGAGCAATATCGCATCAACGGCACTGACCGCTTTATTCACCTGCAGTATGGCATCCTTGAAATCAGATACTCCGACCGTCTTGATGATGGGAATATCGATGCGCCTCCTCAACCGCTGGAGTTCTTGAAGCGATAAATCGCCATGAATCTGCACAGCATCCGGACGGACCTCTTCGATTATGGCGATTGCTTCGCTGGCACTTTTTGGCATGATTACCAGGACGGAATCGATGAAAATTGGCACTTTTTTTACCAAGGAACGCGCTGTGTCAATGCTGATTTTGCGCGGCGTGTCAACTGGGACCTCTGTGATGAAGCCCATCGCATCTGCGCCGCACTCGATCGCCATATTCAAGTCTGCAAGCGTCTTAATCCCGCATATCTTGACCCTCACATGTGATTTCATAAAAATCTCTCCAGCCGTTTTATCTCGCCTGTACTTTCAACCAGCTCCCTTAGTTTGTTCAGGGCAGCACCGCTGTCAATTGCTTTCTCTGCCTTCTGCACTCCTTCCCTTAGGCCGCGTACGCCGCCGCCGACGAAGATACCTGCAGCGGAGTTCATCACTATAATATCGCGTTTTGGACCGTATGTGCCCTTCAAAACCTGTACCAGGTCCCTGGCGTTCTCTTCTGGCATTCCGCCGGCAATGTCGTTCGGGCTCACCTGTCGAATCCCCAAATCTTCAGGCATGATGGAATATGTTCTGACCTGCCCATCCTTTAATTCGGCTATTGTCGTCTTTCCTATATTCGATATCTCGTCCA
>JAJOKI010000046.1 GCA_021129915.1 Methanocellales archaeon
TAGATCGTCTTACCAAACATGGTATATACGGCAGCAGGTCTGAGGCAATACTGGATGCTGTTAGAAGGCTTACTCTTGCGTTCGAAGGAGAAGATCGTTTCAAGATGCTTGTTCTCAGAAGCTATCTTGGAAAGAAAAAAGAAGTGGGTTCGATAAGTGATGTGAAAAAGGTGCTGGATCGAGCCAAAATCGAAGAGGCAGTTGTAGAGACCTTTAAAACAGGTGACCCTTTGAAGATAATCGATACCTTAAGGCAGGGGACATTAACATCCTCTATCCAGACATCCCCCTATTATCATCTGAAGAGTTCTGGGCGGATTATGTGGGAGAACTAAGAAACATAATACTACGAGGGGTAAGGTATGGTGATGCAAAGATCATCTGGGTTGCTGAATCGAACGAGTGCAGTCAGATTATAACATGGAACAAGAGACATTATATCGGAAAGACCAACATAGATGTGATGAATCCAAGAGAATATCTTGAGTTCGCAATCTTATGGCACTCGAACTGAATTACATCCTTGGTTTTTATATTCCTGCCACCATACTTCATCGTCTTCTCAAAATATTCCTCTTTGATCTGACGCTTACAACAGTTTGGTCAACAAAAATTCGGAACATCTCAATGGTGTCAAAGACAAATGATTTCTTGTTGTAATTATCAGTATGCATAAAACCAACGTATGGATCCAATCCTGCGATAATGCAGGCTTTCTCCACCATAGAGTACAGCACACCATACCCATAATTCAGCAAGCAATTGAACTCATCCTTAGCAGGATTCCTGCTCCTGCCATCTCTTCAGCCTTCTCCAGGCAGTTACCGGAGCTCCATACTTCCTGGGCATGTCCTCCTTTGATTACAGACCGAGCATGTTTGATCCTCTGATTTTGATATTTTCCCATACTTTGAATAGAGGTTCTCCTTTGCTCTATCTACGTCGTAATCCCCGAGATTTTTCAAACTGATAACGTTATTCCCCTTATCCTGCTCGTACTTGTCTTCTAGATCGCTCAAAATCCCTTCTTTATTTTGCCTGATACATGTACCTATTTTTACTAAAAAATTGGTATCTTCATTTTGTCCAAGTTCATCATACTCATTGAACCACGGTAAAATCTTGATTTTATCAAATGTACTTTCGACTGTAGTAATCATTGATGTTGGTGTTATGTCTGCACTCCTCGAACTGCCCTTCTTATATAACCAGTTTATCCCTGGAATATTCCTCGATATTCACACCCTTATACTCAAACACATTCCCCCCACTTTCAAGGGCAATAAATAATATGCTCGTCGTATCTCTGTTTGCAGGGTCGTCCACTAAAATATCCAAAGGATCGTCAATACTTTTTCCTTCTTTTTCAACTGCATACTCCCCAATATTCCTTATCCCCTCAATCATCTCTCAGTCCACCCACCATAATACAACACTATCACCATTCCTAACATCATCATCCTCGGGTTTGAGTTTGATATACATTTTTATATCAATGTACTATACTTATAACCTTCCTAATAGCAGGGTGAAAGTGTTTTATCCTTATTTTCGATTGGAATCTATAAAGTTTGTATACGCCAAACTCTCGTTTAATATATTGAACGGTGGTTCAGTTGATTGAACTGTCTGAAAAATATGTGGACTGGAAGATGTTCAGATTCTTTTGGAAGATATTACCATGAGAGTGCACGAACTGAAAATCGCCGACAGATTTCTGGGCGTCGATGAGAACATAATATCACTGGCGACCGAGAAGTATCAGCCTTCCACGAGTTTAACCAGCCAAGCGAAACTTTTATATCATCACAAATTATTACATCGTAATGTGACTATGAAAAACCTGCAAATCCGTCTCCCAGGGGATGAACTGCGTGAAGTTGAGAAACTCACGAAAGCGATGCATATGAGCAAATCCGAAGTGGCTCGGAATGCACTCCATGAGGGGCTGAAATCTTTGAAGATGAGCATCGCAGCCAAAAAATACGTAGATGATGAGTTCACGCTGTGTAAAGCTGCAGAGTTTGCCGGCGTCAGCATTCAAGAAATGAGCGAATATATGGGCAGAAGAGAAATCCCCTTCTTCAAGTACTCCACAGAGGAACTTGAACGTGATGTGAAAAGAGCTAAAAAGTTGCTAAGGTGACGATGCGTGTTTTCGTGGATTCTTCCACCCTAATAGCACTTTCAAAGATAGGAGAACTTGAGTTTCTGAGAGAGTTATTCAACAGAATTTATATTACAAGAACCATAGAAAATGAAATCTCACGCTATGAGTTTCCTGAAACCCAAAAAATCAAGGAGGCAGTAGGCGACTGGATGAAAGTTGTAGAAGTTTCTGGAGATACTAAGCGTTTCACGAAATTTGGACTGGATGAAGGAGAAGCAACTCTTTTTCTTACTGATAAGGAAGACATACTTGTTCTTGATGAATTAAATGCAAGGAGGATGGCGGAAGTTAGGGGAAGAACATTCACTGGCTTGCTTGGTTTGATAGTTGCCTCTGCAGAGCGCGGTAAAATCACCAAAAAAAGAGCACTTGGCATAATTGACAAACTTGTCGAGAGCAATTTCAGGTTAAGCATCGAGCTTTATAGGAAGACGAGGGAGAGAATAGAAATCTACAATTTATAACCCCGGCGCGCCTTCCTCGCTGGCTTGGCTATCGTAGATTTATCTCAGCGCCTTCGCCAGCACTCCTGACAATCTCAACAACCCTGGCTTCGCCAGAATCAACTCCTTCACCACTGCCGAGGGATAATCCATGTCTCCATATTGAGATATGATGCCCAGAACCCCTGGGTCGTCAAGCGCCCCGATAACCCCATTGAAATCGGAGTCGCTCAGCTTTCCCAAACTTTCATGAATCTTCATCCCAATTTTTAGCTCTCGTCCTATGACAGACCTCCAGCGCCTTTCATACTCCGCCAGGCGTTTCGCTGACGTATCCCCCTCTTTTATCGCTTTTGCCGCCACTTCACCTGCAATCTTTGCGCAGAGGACACCGGTGTAGATACCTCCACCAGAAGTCGGTTTAACCTGTCCTGCTGCATCACCGACGAGCATTACGCCATCGGCTGTGGTTCGCTCAGGCGGCCCAAGTGGAATGCCACCGACCACAAAATCAAGATATGACCCATGATATCGTTTGGAGATGATTGAATGCGACTCCAACATGGTCCTGAAATGATGGAACGGTTTCGCATTCGCACATAGCCCAATTCTTGCAATGCCATCCTCAATAGGAATTGTCCAGGCGAAAAATCCCGGTGCAACCGACCCTGTAAATACCTCTACAAATTCCGGGTCGCGCAACTCATACAAACCCTCGATCTGTACGCCGCCGAGGACCTTTTTTACGTTTCCCAGAGCAGCCCATCTGGCGACCTGACTTTTAACACCATCTGCACCGATGACGATGTCCGCCTCTATCTTCAGATGCTCTCCGTGGCTGATAACCTCAAGAACTCGATTTTTCAATCCAACTGCCCTGGTCTTTAGCAGAATATCGACGCCCATCTTGAGCGCCCGACGCACAAGTTCCTGATCAAATGTCTTACGCTCGATCACATATGCCTTGGTCTCGTTTCCGCCGACTGCAATGCTGTTGCCGTCTGGAGAATATATGAAGGCGCCTTTGACCTCCCGGTTTATCCATCTGCCCAATCCAATTTCACATTCATCTAAGGCTCTGGTACTGATGATGCCCGCACATGCTACTGGCGCTCCGATCTCCTGGTGTTCCTCGATGAGTAGGGTATCTGCCCCATTCTTGGCAGCATATTTTGCCACCATTGACCCAATGGGACCGGCACCGACGACCACCACATCATATTTCATCATATCATCATACTTTTAAACGTGGAATGATATATAGCAACTTGTTCTAATTGGGTGATATGATGACGCTTAAAACCAGAATCCTCAAATTTTTAAGGATAGGCACGGAAGACCCTGAAATCGATTATATGTGCAAAATCGTCAAACACAATGGCAAAAAAATCGGTGAAAGCATAGCTGTCGATGATGCGCAATTGCTGATTAAACACAAAAAAGAAATTCTCTCCATCCCATTGGATTCTATTAGCGCTGTATCGGATGAGATCACCGTCAATAAATTCAACAGGGCTAAAGCCAAGAAGATGGGGCAGCAGTGGAGAAATGAACGAAGAGACGAGATGAAATACGATGAGGATGGGATGCCGATTCAATGATGGAATCCGAGTATAAGCAGTGTATAGTCGTCAGGACCGATATCATCCTATCACGGGGCAAATTGGCTGCACAGGTGGCGCACGCAGCGGTTTCAGCATATGAGTTTGCAGAACCCCGAATGCGTAAGGCATGGAAAGATGGAGGTCAGAAGAAGGTCGTTCTGAAAGTGAGCAATCAGAGGGAATTGTTTGAGTTGAAAGATGAGGCACGGCGACTGAATCTTCCAACCGCTCTGGTCACAGACGCTGGATTGACAGAGGTGCCGCCAGGAACTATCACAGCACTGGGCATTGGGCCGGCAAAAGGCGAGGATCTGGATGAACTTACAGGGCATCTGACGTTATTATGAGGTGTGGTAATGGTCAAAATTGGATTCGTGGGCGCTGGCAGGATAGGCTCGACATCGGCATATGCCACGCTGTACGATGTGGATTGCGATGAAATCGTGCTGATAGATTTGGCCGAAGATTTAGCCGTGGGCGAGGCAATGGACCTGGGGGCTGCGGCCATCGCCACAGGCAAGAACGTAATTACTGAGGGAGGTGACGATTATTCACTTTTGAGCGGTTCAAATGTCATAGTGATCTCCGCCGGCATTGCAAGAAAACCGGGAATGACCAGGTTGGACCTGACCCAGACGAATGCGAAAATCATACAGGATGTCATCAAAAAGGTTGACGAAACCGCTCCAGATGCAATACTCGTTTTAGCCACCAACCCTGTCGATGTGATGACATATGTCGCCTATAAAATGTCCTGGAGAGCGAGAAATGAAGTCCTTGGCATGGGCTCCTCGCATGATACCGCCAGGTTGAGAGAGCAGTTGCTGAGACTGAACGTTAAGAGCGATGCGCTGATGGTCGGAGAGCACGGGGACAGTATGACGCTTATAA
>JAJOKI010000065.1 GCA_021129915.1 Methanocellales archaeon
GCAAAATATGAGCCGCATCTGGTCGTAGTCGGAGCTGTGCATGTCGTAAAAGGGTTAGAAGAGGACCTAGTAGGAAAAGATATTGGATACAGTGGTTCTGTGGAAGTGCCACCTGAAAAGGGGTTTGGCGAGCGGGATCCTGCATTAATCGAGACTTTTTCGATAACCAAGTTTAAAGAAAGACCGCGACCAGGAATGCAAGTCAGTATAGATGGCAGGAATGGTGTCGTGGAGACCGCAATCGGCCGTAGAGCGCGTGTTGATTTCAACCACCCATTGGCAGGAGCTAAATTAGTATATGATTACACCATAGAAGAAAAAATAAGTGATACAAAAGCCAAGATAAAGGGGCTTATAGATTTGTATGCGCGTGCCGACCTCGACGTCGAAATCCAGGGCGATACAGCAAAAGTAATCGTTCCATATTCGCTGTCATTTGATCATCGCTGGATAATATCAAAACGACAGATAGCCGATGAGATTTTGGTTCACACCAATCTCAAGGAGATGCAATACATCGAGAAATACACGAAGCCAAAAAAGGATGCGGCCAAGAAGTCTGCGAAGAAGCCCACAAAGAAATCGACTAAAAAATCAGGTAAGAAGCAGAAAACCAAGGAAAAATAGCATTTGAGAAGTGATGTGCGACCGGTTATGAGGAAACACTAAGACTCCTTAGTCATTCCACCCATCGATTTATACCACCTTTGTAGCCTTTGCAAGCTCTTCCGCCTGCTCTCTGGATAAACCATCCCCAAGAATCGTATACCTCTCTGGGCGAATCTCATGGGCACGAACCAGCGCTTCGATGATGTATTTATCTTCGATACCCAGTTCCTTTGAGTTGGTCGGCGCACCTATCTGTTTCAACGAATCGCGGATGGACTGCCAATCCCCGCCATGCAGGTACATCATCATGATTGCACCCACGCCGCACTGCTCACCATGCAGAGCAGGCTTAGATGCGATTCTATCCAGTGCATGACTGAACTTATGCTCCGATCCGCTTGCTGGTCTGGAAGACCCTGCGATGCTCATGGCAACTCCGCTCGATATCAGCGCCTTGACCACGATGCGAACAAATTCATCCGAGTCGGGTTTGATAGAAGCGGTGGCATCAATCAGTATTTGTGCAGCCATCCAGGATAGGGTTGCTGCATATTCACTGTAATCAGCGCCATGCAATTTGCCAAGTTTCTTTGCCAGTCGCCAGTCCATAACTGCGGCATAGTTGGAGATAATGTCGCCACAACCGGATGCCAGCAACCTATATGGGGCAGACGCAATGATTTTTGTGTCGACGACGATTCCCATTGGCGCTTGTGCCGGCATCGATATGCTCTGGCCATTTTGTATGAGCGATGCTCGCGACGAAGCTATTCCATCATGAGAGGCCGTAGTGGGCACGCTTAGAAACGGAATGTCCAGCTGAGTAGATGCCAGTTTTGCGATGTCTATGCATTTGCCTCCGCCAACACCCAAAAGAAAAGCCGCATCTATATCATTCGCTCGCCCTTTTACCCGTTCAACCTCGTGCATAGAAGCGGATAAGACCTCAATCAAGTCAGTACCATCATAACCTCCATCGGACAACAATCCAACAACGACCTCTCCTGCTATCTTTTTTGTATTCAAACCCGTTATGACCATGGCGCGTCCCCGGAGTTTAAGGTCATTGCAGACGTTGACTATCTCGTTTATGGCATCCTGGTCGATGACGATGTTTCTGGGCAATTGCATCCATCGATAGACGCGAGTTCGCGCAGGACCTGTCTCCAACGAATCGGTGAGATTTAAGTCATCTTCTCTCAGACAAACACCTCATGATAGATATCCTTAGACAATTCATCTTCTATTATTATATCGACCCCATCATATATGGTACTGGCTGGAATCCTGTGAACACACTGACGTTTGGCATTCTGCTATGCGTTATTCTTTTTGGCATATTAAAGTTACTGGAAAAACTGGACATCGAAATCGATCGGCAATTTATACTCGCAGTCGTACCATATATTATGGTGGGCGGAGTGCTCAGGGTGTTGGAAGACGCTGGAATATTTGCATCTCCCGTAAAATATCTGTTTATCACACCGCTGATCCACTTTTTTGTGCTCATCGTATGTATCATCATACTACTAACATTGGTCAGACTACGTCAAATCAATAAAATAGGTGCCATAACGCCGATGTTTGGGTATGTTGGAGTTGCATGGTTCGTTCTTAGCATTTTGATACTACTCTTAAAAACAGAGGTGGTTTTTCCATGGGTTCCAGTCGTAGTTATGGGAATTGCAACAGTTCTTACATCAGCGATATACCTTATGGGGAAGGGGTCAAAATTCCTCAACAATCGTTTCAGCATCTTCATCATCTGGTCGCACCTTTTCGATGCATCCTCCACCCACATAGGAGTGGACTTTCTGGGCTATCTCGAAAAACACATATTGCCGGCGCTTCTAATAGAATTAAGTGGTACTGCGATGGTGATGTATCCGTTGAAGCTTGTTGTGATAATTCCGATTTTATATATTCTCAACACCCAGTTTAAGGATACGGGCGATAAACTCGGCAATATATTAAAACTGGCGATTCTGATGATGGGACTATCTCCTGGATTGAGGAATACATTAAGAATGATGTTGGGGATATGATGTTATATGGTGATTATGTGAAATCAAAATCACTTCCAAAAAAAGAAGATTTCGGCGAATGGTACAACGAGATACTTTCCGTGGCAGAAATCACAGACGTCAGGTACCCTATCAAAGGACTCTGTGTGTGGCATCCATTTGGCTTTGCGCTCAGAAATAAGGTGTATGCCATTTTAAAGTCATTATTGGACGCAGATCATCAAGAGGCCCTTTTTCCGCTGCTGGTACCTGAAAATGAGTTCATGAAAGAGGCAGAGCATATCAAGGGTTTTGAGAATGAGGTCTATTGGGTCACAAAAGGCGGGACCACTCCTTTAGAAGTCCCACTGGCACTGCGTCCAACATCGGAAACTGCAATATACCCCATGTTCAAGCTCTGGATACGTTCACATGTCGATTTGCCATTGAGGATATATCAAATAGTAAATACGTT
This sequence comes from Methanocellales archaeon, assembly GCA_021129915.1. Taxonomy (GTDB): domain Archaea; phylum Halobacteriota; class UBA148; order UBA148; family JAJOKI01; genus JAJOKI01. The sequence continues at coordinate 3,088 of JAJOKI010000065.1, forward strand.
CAGATATGAGACAAAGCATACGCGTCCGCTCATACGGCTCAGGGAAATCACATCGTTTAAAGAGGCACATACAGCTCACACGACATGGGATGATGCTGAGAATCAGGTGCGCGAAGCGATGCAAATCTATTCTGAGTTTTACAGACGGCTGGCGGTTCCACACGTCATAACCAAACGTCCACAGTGGGACAAGTTTCCAGGAGCGGACTACACGATGGCAGTGGATACCCTGATGCCCGATGGGAAGACTCTCCAGATCGGAACGATTCATCATCTGGGCACCAATTTCGCCAAGACGTTTGACATTCAATATGAGGACGTCAATGGCGAGCAGCAGCATGTCCACCAAACGTGCTATGGCATCTCAGAGCGGTGTATTGCGGCAGTCATAGCTGTGCACGGCGATGACGGAGGACTGGTGTTGCCGCCGGAAGTTGCGCCGACCCAAGTCGTCATAATTCCCATTCTTTTCGGCAAGGGACTTCAACATGGGAAAGAAATACTACATGTGTGTAAACACGTTCGTGAGATGTTGGTCGATGTTGGTTTTAGAGTTGTGCTGGACGACTCGGACGAGAGACCTGGTGCCAAATACTATAAGTGGGAGATGAAAGGCGTTCCTCTAAGGATAGAGGTTGGTCCGCGAGACCTGAAGGAAAAGATGGTTACGCTCGTGCGGAGAGACACCTCTGAGAAGGAACCCATATCACAATCTGAATTGGTTGAGGCGATATGGCAAAAGCTGGAGGAAATACACGCAAACCTCTATGAGCGGGCGAGGAAATCGTTCGATGCGAGAATTGTCGATTGTAAGACGCTGGACGAGACAAAAATCGCTATTAAGAAGGGCATAGCCAGAGTCAACTGGTGCGGCGGAGAGGAATGTGGCATGAAAATGGAAGATGCGGTCGATGCAGACATGCTCGGTGAGCTGGCAAAGACCAAAAAGGGAAAATGTCCAATCTGCAACAAGGAAAGTGACAAGGTCGTGTTGATGGCGAGGGCGTATTAGGAGCGCGCGACAGCCTTGATAAGAAGTTTCCTGTAGGGAAATTTGGGCGGAGCGAAGCGTAGCCGTATGTCCGCTGACGGTAGTAGAACTTTTTCTTAACAGATTATAGGCATTGGGAGGGGATCAAATGAAAGAATATGCAGGTTTGGATATACACACAGAAAAACTTTATGGAACGGTACTAGACAAGCGAGGAGACATAGTGGTTCGGGGTAGTCTACCCTACACAAAGGCAGCAATCCAAAGCTTCTTTGCAGAGAAGAAGACGGACAAGGTGGACTCGAGAATACTTGCTGACCTGTTAAGAACGGGCTATCTTCCCGAGGTTTACATTCCCAGCGAGGACGTGCTAAAGCTCAGGGACATAGCAAGGCTTGTTAGAATACCTGGTATTGGCAAATTCTCCTCGCTTACAGGATCAAGCGGAGGAAGGGATTCAAGGTTGCTCGCAGATCAGTTGCAAGAAAGATGTTAACAGACATCTGGCACATGCTCCTTTAGCATGAGGGACAGGAACACCCCCTTCGCTTAACTAGTAGATGAGCCAGTTTCGATGAAACTGGGGGTTCCTTTACCACTAACCAAGATAGGCCTCGAGCCTCAAGAGATGTCTGTGGCAAGTTCCTGTCCCAACATATGGAAAGAGTTCTAAGAGATGTTAAGTGACCGAGCGAAGCGAGGCAAGGCAACGAAGTTGCCGCAGAGTGCCCAAGCCCGCCGAATTCATACTCTTTCCCATAAACCAAAATCTTTAATCTGGAAGGTTTCATCTCTCAAAAGAATAGAACCTGGAGACCAATATAAACCATGAGAGCTTAGTTTTCTTCCTGCTCCTTTGCTGTCCCAATCTCTGCCCACAACAGGTTCTATATTTCCTTTTATTTTTAAGTCGGAAGCATGTTTAGCATGTGACCAGATATATTGCTCAGTAGAAAGGGTAAT
>JAJOKI010000102.1 GCA_021129915.1 Methanocellales archaeon
TGGCGCATATATCCCACGGTATCGGATTAAGATCGAAGAGATTGCAAGAGTATGGGGCGACAATCCGGACCTTATTAAAAAGGGATTGCTCGTATGTGAAAAATCCGTGCCTGACATCGATGAAGATGCGGCGACCATTGCGGTAGAGGCGGCAAGAAATGCGGTTCGCAGGAACAATATCGATCCCAAGGAGATCGGAGCGATTTATGTTGGTTCAGAGAGTCACCCCTATGCAGTCAAACCTACAGCTACGATAGTTGCAGAGGCGATTCAGGCAACGCCTGACTTGACTGCTGCAGATTTTGAATTTGCCTGCAAAGCGGGCACGGCGGCAATTCAAACCTGCATGGGAGAGGTAACCGCCGGAATGGTCGATTACGGCATGGCCATTGGCTCGGACGTCTCACAAAGTGCACCCGGCGATGTACTGGAATATACGACAGCTGCTGGTGGAGCTGCTTACATCATCGGAAAGAGAAACCTTATCGCCAAAATAGAGGATACCATATCCTTTACCACGGACACTCCTGACTTTTGGAGACGAGAGGGGATGAATTATCCAATGCATGGGGGGAGGTTTACTGGTGCGCCCGCATATTTTAAGCATATCGTCTCCGCGACGAAGAACCTGATGATGAAAAACGATACGGAACCCCGTGATTATGACTATGTGGTATTTCACCAGCCCAATGGCAAATTTCCATTAAAAGCGGCAAGGATGCTGGGGTTCTCGGAAGAGCAGGTTAGGCCGGGGTTGGTTGTATCTATGTTGGGCAATACATACTCCGGCTCATCATTGATAGGTCTGGCAGCGGTCCTCGACATGGCAAAAGCAGGGTCCAGGATACTGATGACATCGTTCGGCTCGGGTGCCGGCAGTGATTCATTTTGCATTACCGTGACCGATGGCATCGAGGATGTGCAGGGTAGAGCACCAACCGTTCAGGAACTTCTGAAAAATCCCAAGCATATAGATTATGCAGTATATGCGAAACACAAAGGAAAAATAGTGATGTAAACATGAGAGATGTTGCGATAATTGGAATAGGCTGTACGCATTTCGGCGAAATGTGGGAGCGGTCGTTTAGGGATCTGTTCGTCGAGGCTGGTTCGGACGCTTTAGACGATGCGGCCATTCATGGCGAAGAAATCGATGCACTATACGTTGGAAATATGAGCGCTGGCAGGTTCATCGATCAAGAGCATGTCGGTGCCCTGATAGTCGATTACGCAGGGCTGGCAGGCTCATTGCATATGCCCAGTACGCGGGTAGAGGCTGCATGCGCCTCCGGTGGACTTGCCCTGCGGCAGGCCTTCCTTGCAGTTGCCTCGGGGCACCACGATATCGTGGTGGCGGCTGGTGTTGAAAAGATGACTGATGTTGAAACTGAGACGACGATTGATGCGCTCGCTTCTGCCGCTGACCGGGAGTGGGAGGGATTCATGGGTGCTACGTTTCCTGGATTATATGCCATGATAGCACGCTTACATATGCATAAATATGGCACCACCCAGGAGCAACTGGCACAGGTAGCGGTTAAAAATCACCACAATGCAGCGATGAATCCCAAGGCACAGTACAAAAACGAGATATCGACATCAGTTGTTTTGAACTCCGCAATGATAGCAGACCCGCTTAGGATTTATGATTGTTCGCCGATAACCGATGGTGCTGCCGCCATAGTACTTGCGCCGGCGGAAGTCGCACGCCGGTTCACCGATACTCCTGTGTACGTAAGCGCTTCAGCGCAGGCAAGTGATACCATCGCACTCCATGATAGACGGGACATCACCACCCTGGATGCGACCGTACATGCCGCAAGATGGGCGTATAAAAGAGCAGGTATAGGGCCAGAAGACATCCACCTGGCGGAAGTTCACGACTGTTTTACTATCGCTGAGATCTGTGCAATCGAGGACCTTGGCTTCGTCAAAAAGGGCGAAGGCGGCCCTGTCACCGAAGAAGGTATGACTGCACTGGATGGCAAGATACCGATAAACCCAAGCGGCGGCTTAAAAGCCTGTGGACATCCTGTTGGTGCAACGGGCGTAAAACAAGCAGTGGAAATCATCTCACAGCTTCGAGGAGAGGCAGGAAAACGACAAGTGGCTAAAGCAGAGATGGGTTTGACCCATAATGTCGGAGGTACCGGTGGAACGGCAATAGTCCATATTCTGAGCATTAATAGGTGATAACATGACAGTGCCAAGATTCTGGAGACACATATCGGCGAGATATAATTTAACTGGAACGCGGTGTAAAAGTTGCGGGGAATGTTATTTCCCTCCGAGGACCACCTGTCCAGTATGCAGAAGAGACGGGAAAATCACAGAATACAGGTTCAAAGGAACGGGAGAAGTGGTCACATACACAGTGGTATATTCGGCGTCCGACCGTTTCAACAAGCAAACACCATACGTGCTTGCCATAATCAAATTAGAGGAGGGACCGCAATTGACCGGGCAGGTAATATGTGGTCCTGCAGAGATCCAAATTGGTATGAAAGTAAGGTCTGTTTTCCGGAAGTTGGGAGAAGACCGTCCTGAAGGCATCATATATTATGGCACTAAATTCATACCGGCTGGACGTGATTTAAAATGAGCAAAACATCGAGGATTCCTGGTTTTTATAATTTAAACCCTCAAGAAAGAGGAGAGAAGGTCAAAGAGTTTGCTGCCCTAGATGATGCATCTCTAAAAAACATCAGCAAAACCGGGGCACTGGAATTGGATAAAGTGGACAAGATGGTCGAAAATGCAGTCGGCGTAATGGAAGTGCCTCTTGGGATTGCTACGAACTTCCTGGTCAATGGCAGGGATTATTTGATACCGATGGCAACCGAGGAGCCCTCTGTCATCGCAGCTGCCAGCAATGCCGCCAAAATAGCAAGACATAAAGGGGGCTTCACAGCAAGCACAACAGAGCCGATAATGATAGGGCAGATTCAACTGATGTGCGAAGACCCATGCGCAGCAAGGCAGGCTATTCTAAATGCAAAAGGAGATATCCTAACACTGGCAAACGAGCAGAATCCGACATTGGTAAAATTTGGCGGCGGAGCCAAAGATGTAGAGGTGCGGATCATCGAGACTTCCGCAGGTCCAATGGTGATCACTCATCTGCTTGTCGATTGTCGTGATGCAATGGGCGCAAATGCAGTCAATACGATGGCGGAGGCAGTGACACCTCTTATTGAAGGGGCGACTTCCGGCAAGGTATATCTCAGAATTATTTCCAACCTAGCGGTTAAGAGACTGGCTAAAGCGCAGGCGACATTCTCCATGGATGTACTGGGAGGAGAAGATGTCGTCGATGGAATAATTGTGGCGCAGAAATTCGCAGAATCCGATGCATACAGAGCGGCGACGCACAACAAGGGCATAATGAATGGCATTACTGCAGTGGCGTTAGCGACTGGCAATGATACCAGAGCCATAGAGGCGGGTGCGCACTCATATGCAGCGATATCAAATGCATATAAACCCCTGACGAACTATGAGAAGGACGAGAATGGGGATTTAGCAGGGACGATCGAGCTGCCAATTGCGGTCGGTACGGTTGGCGGTGTCACCAGAGTCCATCCGACGGCAATGGTTAACCTAAAGATTTTGGGAGTGAAAACCGCATCAGAACTGGCGCAGGTCATGGCATCGGTTGGCCTGGCACAAAACCTTGCTGCACTTCGCGCTTTGGCGACAGAGGGAATACAGAGGGGGCACATGTCCTTGCATGCAAAAAACATAGCGGTCATGGCAGGCGCAACTGGTGACATGGTGGAGAAGATTGCAGGTGTTCTGGTCGAAGAGGGAAGGATACGATTGGACCGAGCTAAAGAGCTTCTGGAAAGCTACGAGGGGGAAAATGAGAAGGGATAAGGTCACCGTGCCAAAATTGATGGAAATGAAGAAATCTGGAAAGAAGATTACCATGCTCACTGCCTATGATTGCTCTTTTGCAGAGATATTGGATGAAGTGGGAATCGATATCTTGTTGGTGGGGGACTCTTTGGGGAACGTGATCTTGGGCTATGATAATACCATTCCCGTGACGATGGAAGATGTCATCCATCACACAAAAGCGGTTTTTAGGGGCGTAAAGAACGCTTTGGTGGTAGGTGATATGCCCTTCATGTCATATTTCAGCAGAGAAGAGACACTGAGAAATGCCGGCAGATTGATCCAGGCAGGGGCGGAAGCCGTCAAACTAGAGGGCGGTTTGGTATTTGAGGATAAAATCAGAGCTCTAACAGAGGTTGGCATCCCGGTCATGGGGCACGTTGGTCTGTTGCCACAATCCATACACCAGATGGGGGGTTATAAAGTTCAGGGCAGGACTCCTGAAGCTGCAAAAAAGATACTGAACGATGCAAAAGCCGTTGAGCAAGCAGGGGCATTCTCGGTCGTATTGGAGGGAATGCCCTCAGACCTGGCAAAAAAGATCACCGAAGAACTCAAGATTCCGACGATTGGCATAGGCGCAGGAGTTCATTGCGATGGACAGGTTCTCGTGACCCACGACCTCATGGGGTTTTATGAAAAGACGCCAAGATTCGTGAAGAGATACGCAAATCTGAGGAAGGTCATCTTGGAGGCGTCCAGAAAATATAAAGAAGACGTGGAGGAAGGAGCGTTTCCCACCGATGGATATGGTTATTCATGACGCGGTCACATATCTTAAATAATCTTTCCCAATTGTTATCTGTCACCAAATAAGATTTCACTTAACGTTCCGAGCGTATCTGAAGTTCCCCAAAGGGGAATTTGGGCGAACGAAGTGAGCCGTATAGCCCGTGTTATATGGTCCGGGCGTAGCGAGGACGAAGGAGCGACAGCGACCGAAAAGTTGCCCCGAACCCCAAATTCAAATTAATAGTAAAAATAAAGATATTGGTATCTTCACATAATTTCTATATGTTCCAAAGTCATCCCGCGTAATCAAAACCCCTTTATTAAATGATTTGTGACGATAGGTTATAAAAGATGCTCTACGATATTTTCGGCGATTACGCGCTCAC
>JAJOKI010000036.1 GCA_021129915.1 Methanocellales archaeon
CCCAGTACAGCATGGGAGGTGATATCACCTTGTCGGCAACCTTGGGCATATCTTTGGCTGCAGCGATAATGATCGACGACGCATATGTCATAACTGAGCTCCCTTGACCAATCTTGTTCCCCTCATATACCTATAAATTTATGAACTGACACCATGACCAACTGTAAAGGCGTGTTTGGCATCATCGGCACGATGCCCAGTATCAAGGACATGGCTGCACATATTAGGATGGGCGCCAGTAGCCACCAGGACGATTCCTTGCCCTTAAGCGATGCGTCTGGCTCTTTGAAGAATGCACCATATATGGGCGGTATAAAATATGCCGCGTTCAACAATGCACTCACCAGCATCACTAAAAGGAAAATTGGATACCCCGCCTCCATGGCGCCTAAGCAAAGATACCACTTAGAGATAAACCCACATGTAGGAGGTATGCCCATCATCCCCGCCGCCGCTATCGCAAACGCGGCCATCGTCAGAGGCATTTTTTCGCCTATTCCATCCATCTCGCTTATATTCTTTTTCCCGGTCTGGACCAATATGGCTCCAGCACAGAAGAACAATGTGATCTTCATAAACGCATGATGCGTGATGTGAATCATGCCCCCCATCAACCCATACGGACTCAATAAGGCGGCGCCCAATATGACATATGCTAACTGGCTCACCGTAGAATATGCAAGTCGTAGTTTTAGATTATCCTGTGCCAATGCGAAAATAGATGCCACGATGATCGTAAACGATGCCACAACTGCAAGCGGCAGCCCTACGCCGAGATCGAGAGCAAGTTCTGTCCCAAAGACACAGTATATGATTCGTATGATTCCAAAGACGCCTGCCTTCACGACCGCCACAGCATGAAGAAGGGCGCTGACTGGCGTCGGTGCCACCATGGCGGTAGGAAGCCATGCATGGAGGGGCATGATGGCTGCCTTGACGCCGAAACCGATTATGAATATCGTAAATAACACACGGAGCACTTCTGGCGACCCATGACCTGAGAGGAATCCATGGTCGGCGAATGTGAGCGTGCCCGCCAGATAATACGTCCAAGCCATTCCAAGCAAGATAACGACGCCTCCGGTCAGGGTATATGCCAGATATTTCCTGCCCGCCTTCATCGCCTTGGGCGTCTCCTCGTGTATCACGAGTGGATACGTAGCAAGGGTCAGCAGTTCATAGAATATGAATAAAGTGAATAGGTTGTTCGCATGCGCTATGCCCACGGTGGCTGCCACACATATCGCAAAACAGAAAAAGTACCGTGTCTGCCTGTGCTCTTTCAGAGTCCTCATATAGCCGATGGAATATATGGTGGTGAGAATCCACAGGAAGGATGAGAGCGAGGAGAAGAATAGGCTGAATGCATCGGCTCTGAAATCAAGCGATATTCCTGGGGCGATTCCAGGTCCCTCAAATAGATAAACTCCCCCAGCGAGCACAAAGGGAAACATCGATAGGATGATCAAAAACTTGGATGTTGCTCCAAAAATGCTCCAAAATTCCCTTAGATTCTGGCGCTTACCGCTCGCGAGTATCAAAAAAGCGCATGCCAATGAAACTGCTATGGCAAGGACGGGTCTTATCGAATGTACTGGTTCCATTTATTCGATCTCCTATGCTCCAAACAGCGCATTAACCGCCGGCACTATTGCAGAAAAGCTTATGTTCGTAAATATGCCAAATATTATGCATCCCAGTGCCAATATCGCCATCGGCACCAGCATCGAGACGGGAACATCCTCATATTCCACCTTTTTATCATGATCCTCTTCGCCGAAGTACGCGCTTATTATGATTGGCATGAAATAGGCTGCGTTCATGATACTGCTCAATATCAATACCACTATAAATATCATGAACACTGGCGCCCCGGTCTCCAGAGCGCCCATGGCAAGCATCCATTTACTGATAAAGCCGCACAAGGGAGGGATTCCTATCATCGAAATGGCGGTTATCGTGAACACTAACATCGTGATCGGCATCTTCTTTCCAATGCCAGCCATCTCGCCGATCTCCCTGATTCCAGTTTTATAGATAATTGCGCCAGCAGTGAGGAACAATGCGCCTTTCATCATCGCGTGGTGGATGATGTGAACTATTGCTCCCTGCAATCCTGCTATCGTCAGCAATGACATGCCCAAAAAGATATATCCCATCTGCCCGATGGTCGAATAGCCCAGCATCGTCTTCAGATTGGTCTGTTTTATTGCCACTGCCGAGCCAAAGAACATGGTAAACCCGGCGAGTATCGCCAGTGGAAGGTGGACGCCCATCTGTGCCACGAGGTCCACCCCGAACACATCATATATAACCCGTATCATGAGATAGCAACCCTCTTTGACCAGTACGCCGGAGAGTAAGGCGCTAGCCGGAGATGGCGCGATCGGATGTGCTACCGGCAACCAGAGGTGTAAGGGGAATATTCCTGCTTTAGCCATGGCACCGATTAGAAAAGCGATAAAGATGAGATATGACATCGTCCCGTGATATTCCAGGATTCCTCCCAGACCAAAGTTCAGCGTGCCTGCCATCATATAGGTCATGACTATGGCTAAAAACAGGACGAGACCAGTACCAATGCCAAGGAATAAATATAATTTACCTGCCTTCATCGCCGCAGGCGTCTCCTCGTGTATGACCAGTACATACGACGTGAGCAGCATTAACTCGAAGAAGATGAACAGTGCAAACAGGTTTTTCGTGAGCAAAACGCCAAGCACCGAGCCGAGCGTCAAGAGCATGAATGTATAATACCTGTTCCTCGCGTGCTCATGGTCCATGTATCTTATCGAGTAAATTGTAGCCAATATCCACTCAAAAGAACACACCATGGCTATGATCAGGCTGAGTTTGTCCACTCTTAACGCGATTTCAACAGGGGCAACCTCACCAGAGATTAGTATGAGTTCGATGACCTTGCCACCAAGGACGGCGGGTGCCATTGCCGCTATTGCTAAAAAAGAGACAATACAGGTTGCTATAGAGACGATGTCCCTTGCATGTTCTGACTTTCTCCCGATATAGTACACCATTGTGCCTGCCAAGAATGGTGCAAGCACTGCTATTGCAGGTAAATATGAAGTTACTACTTCACTCATATCTTCTCCTCAAATTTGTAACTAATATATAACTAATATATCTTTATTTTAAGTTTACTAAATTATTCTATAGTTATTCTATAGTATTTATATGCCCAACAATAACCCAACCGCTGGCCCTACAACCGACAGGGGGATACCCACGAATATGCCGAATATTATGCATCCCAGTGCCAATATCACCATGGGAATCAGCATGCTGGGGGAGACTTCATCTACCTTGACTTGCCCCTCCTGCTTATGTTCACCAAAATATATGAGGTTAATAACTCTGAAATAGAATACCGCAGTCAAGAGACTGGCCAGCAATATGACTATGGCGAAAATCCACTTCCCGACCTCAAAAGCCCCTATGCAGAGATACCATTTGCTGAAGAATCCAGCAGTCGGCGGGAGCCCTATCATCGAGATGGCAGCTAGCGTGAACGCGGCCACAGTGATCGGCATTTTATCTCCCAGCCCAACGAGATCATTGATGTTTCGCAACCCAGTTTTGTAGATGATTGCCCCCGCACAGAAGAACAGGCATGCCTTTGCCAATGCATGATTGAATATGTGTAAAATTCCGCCTATCGTACTCATTTCTGTAGCCAATCCTATGCCCAGCATCACATAGCCGATATGGGCCACACTCGAGTATGCTAACATCCTCTTTACATCCGTCTGGGATATGGCGAACAAAGAACCTATGAGTATCGCCGCCGCCGCGACCCATGCGAGCGCGGACGCGATGGGTATCACCTCCGTGACGAACTCGGGCTGAAAAACGGTGAAAAGTATACGAATCATGGCATATGCGCCAACTTTTATCACCAAGGCAGAAAGAATAACGCTTATCGGCGATGGTGCGATGGAATGTGCGTCAGGCAGCCAGGTGTGCAGGGGGAAGAGCGCGGTTTTGATGCCAAAGCCCACCATGAGAAAGGCCAGTGCGGCGAATACAACATAAGAGCCGTACCATGGCTGTAATCTGATCGACAGGTCAGCCATGTTCAAAGTGCCAGTGATTATATACAGGTAGCCCGTGCCGAGCAGTATGAGACTGGTGCCGATTGCGCCGAGTAAAAGGTATTTATAACTCGCTATGTAAGACCTTTTTTTCTCTGATATTGCCACGAGTGCGTATGCTGCTACCGATAATATCTCTGTGAGCACGAATAGATTGAACATGTCTCCGGTGACCACCACGCCAAGCATGCCGCCGATCAAGAGCATTAGCAGGGTGTAATATGGAGTCATTTTTCCCTTTGGCAATTCCTTGTCGACGTAATTTTTGGAATACACCACCGCCAATAAACTGATGAAAGTTATCGTGATACACATGAAAGCACTGAGATAATCCACTACCAGCTCGATTCCCCAGGGGGGCGCCCATCCCCCGAGATGATAGCTAATCATACCGTAAGTCATCACGGACTTCGCGAGCACGAGGGATATACAGAACGAGATAAATGTCGATGCGGTAGCGAGAGGATGGCAGAGTTTTTTCCTCCACAACCCCAGCACAGGCATCAGGTATGCTGCCGTAAGTGGTACCATGACCACCAATATCGGGAAATGCTCTATCATTATCACAACTCCATAAGCTTCTCTGCGTCCAGCGTTCCATATCTCTCATATATTTTTATCGTCAGGGCGAGCGCGACCCCTGTCAGGGCAACGGCTACGACGATTCCCGTCAGCACCAACACATGAGGCAGTGGATTCACATATACG
>JAJOKI010000030.1 GCA_021129915.1 Methanocellales archaeon
GTCTGACGTCTCCTTATATGATGGTATTGCTGACTGTCTATCATCTCCCTCCTCGTTTTTTTAGTTCATATTGTTCACCAAAGGGGGGAGGGCAATACCATATTATCATGCTCATATCGTGACAACTTCAGGTGGGAGAGGGATTTTCCGTTCCCCCATCTGTTCTACCATCTTTCATCTATCTAAGGACAACGAAGTATCCTCTGAGACCAAAGTTGCTGTGTTATCACGATTGAGGTTAGATCGGCGTTGGATATCCCAGTAATATTTGACAAGGTCGGAAATACGTTAGTGCATGACAAGCCAATCGCTATTTCTTCCCAGTCAACATGAAATGGGCTATCAGTGCCTCCAGTTGTATGCGCTCGTTCGCGCCTTCCGTCAAGCGAAAGTCAATCTCACCGATCTTGTCGAGCAACTGAACTCTCAGATTATCTGAGATGTCGCCGAAGTCCATTATGGCCCTGTGAATTTGATATATCACATCTTCGCCAGCCATACCTTGGTCTATGAGCAGTGCATCCAGCTTGTCCCTTGCTCCCATGAAATCGCCTTTCAGAGATGACTCGATCAATTCGTTCATCTCTCCCGGACATGCCGTGGCGGTTATCTGGTATATCGTATCTGCATCGATTTTTTTGCCCATCACTGCAGCGGACTGCAGCGAATTTATCGCCTTGCGCATATCCCCCCTCGTGACATATTTGATGGCCTCTATTCCGTCGTCCGTGAGCTGCAAGCCCTCTTCTTTCGCAATCTGCCTGATGCACTTCTCAACGGCTTCGCTGGATATCGGCTTGAATCGATATACCGCACATCTGGACTGGATGGGCTCGATGATTTTAGATGAATAGTTACAGCTCAGAATAAATCTGCACGTGCTGGTGTAGCGCTCCATGGTTCGGCGCAGGGCAGATTGTGCATCGTGGGTGAGGGCATCCGCTTCGTCGAGAAATATTATCTTGAAAGCGGCTTCGCCAAGGGAAGCAGTCCTGGCGAAGTTCTTTATCTTATTTCGGATGACATCGATGCCCCTTTCATCCGAGGCATTGAGCTCTGTGAAGTTACTTCCCCACGCCTCTCCGAACATCTCCCTTGCGATGGCGATTGCCGATGCCGTCTTGCCAACCCCAGGTGGACCAGAAAAAAGCAGGTGCGGCAGGCTGCCAGATTTAACATATGATTGCAGGCGCTCGATGATTACGTCCTGTCCTAAAACATCCTTCAAGACCTTTGGTCGATATTTTTCGATCCAGATTACTTCTTTAATCCTCATGCCCCCTATATTTAGTATATCATGTTCACATATGTGGGATATAACTTTCCTCGGCATTATTTAAAACATGTCATATCGAAATCTTCAATTAGGATACAACCATTTCAGAAACGCAGCAGTTGAGGTATGGACGTGAAGGAAGAAGTAACAGGACACTATGATTCACACAAGGTAGAAGAACGGGTTATCCGACAGTGGAATGAGACGGAGGCGTACAAGCGCACGCGAGAGCATCGGAAGGGTGGTCAGCGATTTTATTTTGTGGATGGCCCGCCATATACGACGGGAGCCATTCATCTCGGTACCGCATGGAATAAAATCATCAAGGATGCGGTATTGCGCTTTAAATCGATGAATGGATTTGACATCCTGGACAGAGCAGGATGGGATATGCATGGCCTCCCCATCGAGGTCAAAGTTGAGGAGCATCTCGGCTTCAAGACGAAAAAGGATATCGAAGCATACGGTTCCGATCGATTTATCGATGAATGCAAAGTGTTCGCCCTCCAGAACAAGGAACAGATGACGGCACAGTTTAAGCGACTCGGTGCATGGCTTGATTGGGATGACCCCTATATGACGATCGATGACGGCTACATCGAAGCTGCCTGGTGGACGATAAAACAGGCGCACGGGAAAGGACTGCTCGAGAGGGATAAAAGGGTAGTCAACTGGTGTTCGCGGTGTGAAACAGCTATCGCAGATTCCGAGGTCGAATACTGGGACCGAACCGACCCCTCGATTTATGTCAAATTTCCAGTCGTCGGGGAAGATAATACCCACATCGTAATCTGGACGACGACTCCGTGGACGATCCCCTCCAACATAGCGGTTGCGGTGCATCCAGACTTTGAGTATTCGAAGGTGCGCGTATGGGATGGCAACCGGGATGAGATATTGATTGTGGCTTCAGAACTGGTCGAGAACTTTCTGAAAGAGGTGCTGCACCAAGGGTGCGAAGTTCTCGAAACGATGCCTGGCAGGGACCTGCTCGGGCTTGAATATGAAAATCCTTTAAGCGATGTCATTCCAGCGCAGGCGGGCTTTGAGCACAGGGTATATCTTGCCGATTTTGTGACCATCGAGAATACTGGATGCGTGCACATCGCTCCGGGACATGGCATGGACGACTTTGCACTGGGCACGGAGCACGACCTGCCCATCTTCTGTCCTGTGGGAACGGATGGACGTTATACTGCAGATGCAGGCAAGTATATGGGCATGTATGTTTTCGATGCAAATCCGCAGGTCATAGAAGACCTTGATAAAAAAGGCGTGCTGCTGGCGCATGGAAATGTTACGCATCGATACGGCCACTGCTGGCGCTGTAAAACTCCCATCATCTATCTGGCGACGAAGCAGTGGTTCCTCAAGGTTTCGAAGCTGAAGGATTCGATGCAGAAGGAAATCGAGAAGGTCGAATGGCATCCGAAATGGGCAGGCTCTGCCAGATTTAAGGACTGGGTAGAGGGCGCCAGAGACTGGTGCATATCGCGCCAGAGATACTGGGGCATCCCGCTGCCGATATGGGTATGCGAGTGCGGGAGCATGGATGTGATTGGAACGCGTGGCGAGCTCGAGGAGAAGGCGGAAAATCTTCCTGACGATATGGGGCTGCATCGACCACACCTGGATGAAATACGTTTAAAATGTCCAAAATGCACCGGAGAAATGCGCAGAGTGGAGGATGTTTTCGACGTCTGGTTTGATTCAGCGGTTGCTTCATGGGCTGGACTGGATTTCCCGCACAAATCGGAGGCGTTTGATACATGGTGGCCTGCGGACTTCATCACCGAGGGGCATGACCAGACAAGGGGGTGGTTCTATTCACAGCTTGGCGCATCCATGATAGCGTTTGGCCGGGCGCCATACCGGAGCGTATTAATGCACGGCTTCACGCTGGATGACCACGGCAGAAAGATGTCCAAAAGCATGGGAAATGTGGTGACGCCAGAGGAGGTTATCGACAGGTATGGTGCGGATACACTGCGCTTTTATATCCTTTCATCAAACGCGCCGTGGGAAGACCTACGATTTATCCTGGAGGATGTCCAGAATGCACATCGCATGTTGAACATCCTGTGGAATGTGTATCGCTTTCCGCTTCCCTATATGGCGCTCGACAATTTCGACCCCTCTGCTGTATCGTCGGAATCCGTGAAATCGCATCTCAGGGTTGAGGATAAATGGGCATTATCAAAGGTTAATTCGCTGATTTTAGAAGTAGAGGAGGCGATGGCCGGGTACGAGATGCACCGAGCGACCAGAGCTCTCCAGAACTTCATAGTGGAGGATTTGTCGCGCTGGTACATCAGATTGATACGCCCGAGGATGTGGGTAGAGGTGGATGATCCGGACAAGTTCGCAGCATACCGCACGATATGGACCGTTACGGAAACGGTCGTCAAGCTGATGGCGCCCTTTACGCCGTTCATTGCAGAGGAGATTTACCAGAACATGGCTCATGAAGGCAATGTCGCAATGCGGCTACCTACCGTGCATATGTGCGACTGGACAGTTGCAGATAAAAAGTCAATAGATAAAACTCTTGAGGCACATATGGATGTCGCCCGGGAGGTAGTTGAAGCCGCCTCGAATGCGCGCCAGAAAGCCAAGCGGAAGCTGAGGTGGCCTGTGAAGAGAATCGTGATAGCGCCCGATAATGACGTCGTGGTCAAGGCGGTTAAATCACTTGAAAGCGTTATCAAGGAGCAGACAAATACAAAGGAGCTCATCGTACTTGATGCGGGAGAGGAGTGGAAGGAGCTTGGACTCAGGGTCGTTCCGAACCCTAATCGCATTGGGCCAGAGTTCAAGGAGGAGATGGTTGGATTTGAGGAGAGCGTTCCCGAACACGTCAGCGTGGCAGAGTTCTCAGGCGGGCGCATATATGTGGATGTCAAGTTGACCGACGAACTCATTGCAGAGGGATATGCCAGAGAGGTCATCAGACGCATTCAGGATATGCGACGCGAGCTGAACCTTGGCATGATGGACAAAATAGACGTATCCATGAGAATCCAGGATGAGCGAGTGGTCGATTTAATGGGCGCATGGTGGGATTTCATCTCAGGCGAGGTCAGGGCAGAGAGTCTGGACATGGGCACAGATATCACGATAAAAGGCGATTTGGTAAAGAAATGGATTATAGAAAACATTGAGATGGAGTTCGGCATCAGAAAATAAGAAGATGAAATAATATTGAAAATATCACTGCTGAGGAACTGGAGCAAGCCCTGAAACAAGATTTTGATATCGATGATATCAGAGGGGCCAGGTGCCTCTTACTGTGCTCGATACACAAATCACCCATACATGTGGTATGTGCACCCCATGAGGATGCATTGATTATGAATTTATTTATACCATGATGTTTATGATGTCAATTGGTGATTAACATGAACACGAGAATATTCGCAATATTTGCGACGATATTGATGCTGGAAACGCTGGCAACGCCGGTGAGTGCGGGCAACACAGCCGACGAGAAGAAATTCGAGATAGACGAACTACTTTACGACCTTGAGGACGCGGT
>JAJOKI010000014.1 GCA_021129915.1 Methanocellales archaeon
GATGTCGCCGCCCGCACTTATCAGGGCGCGTTCTATGCCATTTTGCCTTAGAACCTCGACCGCCCTATCCACGGCATATCCTTTCGCAATTCCTCCCAACGTTATGCCCATGCCCGCCTTTTTGAACCCAATGTTCCCATTCTCGATGCGAATGTTCTCGTAATTGGTCAGTTCCAACATGCTCCTGGTAAATCGAAGATTTGCCATTATGGGCAGAACGGTGATGGCGAATGCGCCGCCACTCAGCCTGGAATAATGGTTTGCCCTCTCGATGACTCGTATGGTGTCAGCGCTCGCACCCTCATAAAATCCATTTTCGTTGAGGAGGTGTACCTCGCTGTTTACCCTGTAGACGCTCATCAGGTCATTTATTTTAAATACTTCGTTGAAGGCAAGGGCCATCGCCTCTTTCGCCGCATCCACATCATGATGTATTATGCTTACCGTCACAGATGTGCCCATTATGTTGCGCGTGCCCTCTATTACGTACGGTGACCTCTCGCCGACTCCGTACAATCTGAGCCTGGTGCCCATTAGAAACGCCATTGCGAGGGTGGCACCCCCTGTTATAAACTGCCTTCTGCTAATCGATTTCATGATTATCCTCCCTTCGATTTGATACATTTCATAGGACATTTCTCAACACATATACCGCAATCAGTGCATAACTCTGAATCGATTACGGCTAGATTGTCTTTAATCGTTATCGCCTCGGAAGGGCATGCCTTTATGCAAATGTTGCATCCGATACAACCAACTTCACAAATGCTCTTTACATACTTCCCTTTGTCGTGCGACGAACACAGGACATGTGTTTTCTTATCCCTGCTAATCACCGTCAAAATGCCTTTTGGACACACATCGACACACAAATCGCACCCTACGCATACCTGCTCATCTACTACAGGCAAACCATCCTTATCGATGGAAATCGCGCCGAGAGGGCACGCCCTCATGCAGTCGCCATATCCCATACAGCCGTATATGCAGGCTTTTCCACTACCTCTTACTAACGCAGCAGCCCTGCAGCTCTTCACACCATCATATTGAAATTTATCGTCGCACCTTATGCCGCCATTGCATTGAAGAAGTGCAACCCTTCTCCCCATCTCTCCTATAGATACTCCAAGGATATTCCCCATCTTCTCTGCCGCCTCTTCTCCACCCAGGACACAGAGACCAGCCGCAGCCTTTCCACCCACCGCTTGCTCCGCATACTCATAACACGAGGGGAGTCCACAGGCGCCGCAGTTTGTACCCGGCAGAACCTCCAATACTTTTTCCACCCTTGGGTCCGTCATAACCGCGAATTTCTTCGCAGCCCATACTAAAACAGCACTGCATATAAGTCCCAACGCACTCAATGCGATTATCGAGTCTATTATCAATCCATCCGTCATAACGGAATTCTCCCGAAAAAGCTCACAAATATGATGGACAGTATCCCGACGGTGATAAACGCGAGGGGCACGCCCTCTAAGGATTTAGGAGTATCGGACAGCTCCAGCCTTTCCCGTATTCCCGACATGATCAACAGCACCATGCCAAATCCAACACCAGCGCTGATGCCGAACACGATGCCTTCAACGAAGGAGTACCCCCCTCTGATGCTCAGCAGCACAGCCCCCATTATTGCACAGTTGGTCGTTATTAAGGGCAGATATATCCCCAACGACCTGTACAACGGCGGACTATGTTTTCTGATGATGAGTTCAATCAACTGAACCAGCGTGGCGATTAGCAGGATGAAGGAGATCGTTTGTAGGAATCTGATGTTCAAGGGAGTCAGCATATATGTATAAATGAGCCATGTGGATGCCGAGGCAAGCGTCATGACGAAGATGACCGCGAGCGACATTCCCATAGCGCTTTTGGTATCCTTGCTCACCCCAAAAAGAGGGCACAGCCCAAGGAATTTGGTCAAAACAAGATTGTTAATAAAAATTGCGCTCAGCATTATAGCGAGTATGTTCTCCATTTTTAATCACCTGTCCCTCAATAGATTGATCAGCCCGAGAAGCAGGCCGATTACGAAGAATGCCCCGGGTGGAAGTATCATGAGCATGGCTGGCTCAATATTGACCTGCAACAGGGTATGTCCCATAAAAAATATCTCCCCTGTGCCGAACAACTCTCTGATGCCCCCTATCAACATCAGTGCCAGCGTGAACCCTGTGCCCATCCCCAACCCATCTACCACGGATATCGCTGGCGGGTTCCTCGATGCAAATACCTCTGCCCTGCCGAGGACTATACAATTCACCACGATCAATGGAAGATATATGCCCAGAGCTCTGTGCAGTGGCGGCAGAAATGCCAACATCGTCATATCCACAACGGTGACAAAGGTGGCGATGACCACGATGAACGACGGAATCCTCACTGTAACAGGAATTTGCCCTCGCAACAGGGAGATGATGAGGTTGGACGCGGTTAGCACGAAAATAACAGCGGCACCCATGCCAAGCGCAAGCTCTATAGAGGTGGACACCGCTAATGCCGGGCACAAGCCGAGCAATAAACAAAGAACTGGGTTGTCCTTTAACACGCCCTTTTTGAATTCGTGTGCGTAGCTTTTTTCGCTCATGTCATCGCCTCGATTTCCATTGTTTTCTCTCTTATGGCATCCACGACTGCTTGGGATGATATGGTGGCGCCCGTGATGGCATCGATCTCGCCATGCGGCGATAAGTGTAATTCTTCCACAGTTACGTTGGTGAATTGGTCCAGAAACTGAGGCGTCGTTATTTTATCACCAAGCCCCGGAGTTTCAGTCTGCCTCATAATCGTTATAGCAACGACCCTGTAGTTCAAATCGATCGCTCCAGCGACTTCTATAGGACCGGCATACCCATCTTTCACCGAAACAAAGGCATATCCAATCAACATCCCTTCATCATCGAAAGCCTCATAATAAATCACCTCATTATCCCTATCGAGCACGGGCATAAATCGGGTCGCTCCCGGCATAAGCTCTGAGAATGCCAGCTCGAGCTCATTAGCGGCGGCGATATGCATTTCTGTCACTTCGTGAGTTATGGCCAATGTGCTCGTAGCGACCATTATGATTAGCGTGAACCTCGCTATCGTTCCCATTGCTCCCCTAAGTTCATCCGAGCTGAGACATTGACGAATCACATATAACGATGATAGTACACCGAGGAAAATCAAGAATACTCCAAAGCCCACTACCATTATTGCCCTGGAGTAGTAAGACACCAGAAATATTGAGATAATGGCTCCAACCAATCCAAATATCAGCGATCGATGATAGTGCCTTAACCCTTCTCCGTTCATGGTTTATCCTCCCGAAGTGGCGTTGGCCTTGTAAATCTATCGACCAGTGGCGTAACGGAGTTCATCAGTAATATCGAGTAGCATATGCCCTCAGCGTAACCGCCATATAACCCATATATCACCGTCAATATCCCACATCCAACCCCAAAAACAAACCTGCCTTTTTTAGTTGTGGGAGTCGTCACCGGATCGGTGGCCATGAAAAACACGCCAAGTATAAAGACGCCGATAAAGATACGAGAAATATCTAAGTTGAACAGTACAATCAACAATACAACGGTTATCAGATAGGCCGTGGAGATTTGCCACTTAATATATCCCCTGTTCCACAAAAATAAAAATGCTGCACAGACCAACAACACGACCGGCGATATATCCACCAGTCTTGCGACATCCACTGCCATGTACATGGGCCATGCCATGGTCAAAAATGCCCATCCAACCAGCGCAGGATTGAATATATTGGAACCGTAACCCCCGAAGGCATGCTTTGCGATTGCCACAGCGACGAATGCTCCAACAATAAGAACCCACAGCGGTACATTCGATGGGAGAAGCAGTGCTAACAGCAATCCAGTGACCACAGCACTGCCATCTATAATGGTCGTCTTTTTCAAACGTATTTTTTGGATGGCGCCTTCTGTACAAACTGCTGTCAATACGCTTGTCGAGATGATGGCCAGTGCTTGGAGCCCGAAAAGGTACACCGACACTGCTGCTGCGGGAATCAACGCAATAATCACTCCCCACACCATTTTTTTGGCGGATACGCCTTTTTTGATGTGTGGCGGTGCAGATACGACCACGCTCACTTAGCCCACTTCCTTTATGTATTTTATCAGTTGCACTATTGGTATCTTGGACGGGCATACATATGCACACTTGCCGCATTCCACACAGGCAGATACATTGTATTTCTCGCACATATCAAATCTATCGTTATTCGCAAACGCTACCAGCATGTTCGGCAGTAAATTCACCGGGCATACGTCGACACATTTGGCGCAATTAATGCATGGCTGGGGCTCTACTGTTGAAACATCCCCTTCATACTGGATGAATATCCCATACGTTCCTTTGACAATTGGCACCTCATCCGCATACTGAGCCACCCCTGTCATCGGCCCATTGATGATGATCTTTTTTGGCTCACCATTATAGCCTCCACAATGCTCGACCACGTCCTTTAGCGGAGTCCCAATTTTAGCCAATATATTTTGTGATTTTTTTGCCCCCCAAACAGTAACGACTGTCTCGATCATGGGCTTGCCTGTGCATACCGCATCATATACTGCCTTCGCAGTTCCGATGGTGGCGGTCATCGCGCTGGCGTTGGATATCTCCTGCCCATGCGACGGTTCATTTCTGATGACAGCTTTGGCAAAAAGCCCCTCCATGCCCTGCACATACGTGGTTTTTAACGAGACTATTCCTATGTTCGAGTCGTCAACCACTGCCTTGTCCATGCGATCGATCGCATCAGAATCCCTGGCCTTAACTCCGATAAAA
>JAJOKI010000017.1 GCA_021129915.1 Methanocellales archaeon
TCGTAGACCTCTTTTATGCCAGCCTCGTTCCTGTCCCCCCAGTATTTTGCCGTCATCTCACCTGTTTTGTCGCTAACCCTGAACTCAAACCAAAACCCAGATGTATATTCCTTTGGCGGCTTTTTGTACTTTACCGCGAAGCTGTCGTCTATAACATCTCCCTTCTTGATGTCCTTGATAAACTGATTTTTGCTAATCATATTTTCTCGCCTATTTAGGTATACTTCTTATCCGTTATGTTTTTTTTGGTATAGGGGTGATTCTGTTAACTTATCGGGGCTTCCTATCTTATTTTCTCAATGTCTAAAAAAGAGGCAAAAAACAATGATCAAGAAGGATTGAAGAATAAAATTTTGAAATTACTTTTTGACATCAAGGACACATTCATCACATTTGTCCTTGCTACAAAATTCTTTTCCATATTTGACCATCAGAGCATGGAGCTCTTTGAAGAGCATTACATTTAGAGGCAACTCGTTTTCAAATCGTTCCTGCAACTCATCATATCCGCCAGATATGCCCAGGCACTTACATATGCGAACGGTGTATGCGTCGATGACGAATTTTGGCTTGTTCAGCGCATAGAGGATGATGCTGTCTGCTGTCTCCTTTCCGATGCCCTTTAGCGAAAGCAGTTCCCCCCGTAGAACCTCAATGGGCTTCTCAGAGAGCGATGTCATGTCGTTTTTAGCAAAATATCGTGAAACAATTTGGAGCCGCTCCGCCTTTTGCCTGTAGAATCCAGTGCACTTGATCAACGATTCCAATCTATTTCTATCCACATTGGACAGCGCATCAGGATCCAGCAAATCGTTCTTTCCAATCTCGTGGATTGCCTTTGCTGCATTCTCCCACTTCGTTCGCTGTGTTAGAATTGCGCCAACCACGACCTCAAAAGGAGTTTTTGCAGGCCACCATCTTTGTTCCCCCAACATCTCCAGGAGTTTGTTGTAAATATCCATCATCGTCATAACTGCATATAATGACAACAAGTTAAATTTATACACCATTATATTGAAATAGAAAGCCATAGGAAGGGAGGAATAAAATATGTCAAAAATTACAGACGATACGATATTGGCTGATATTTTGAAGTATCCAGAAGCAAGTGAAATACTCGCAAAATACAAATTGCCCTGTTTACACTGCCCGATGTCTGCTTATGAGATAAACATGCTGAAGATTGGAGACGTTGCAAAGAAGTATGGCATCGATATCAAAAGTTTACTTGAAGAGTTAAACAAATCTTTGTGATGCGCGTATAGCGAAAGGTGATGGTGCGAACAAGGCGCTCTCTCATAAGTTTCATAAACTCCACGTTTATGTTTTTGTCTTGGTTCCTTTTAAATAATTGCGCTTCGTCATCGCGAGATATACTCATGAATCGCCCTCGCAGCTCTCTTTCCTGCGCTCATGGCCTCGATCACCGTTGCCGTCCCTGGCGTTATGTCGCCACCCGCGAAAACTCCCTCTAAGGACGTCCTACCATTTTCATCGATTTTGATGGCGCCGCCCCTCGTCGTCTTTAGCCCATTCGTCACCTTTGAAATCAATGGATTCGGACTTTGCCCGATGGCTATTATCACCGTGTCGACATCTAAGGTAAATTCAGAATCCTCTATTGGAATTGGCATTCTCCGCCCAGACTTGTCGGAATCGCCCAGTTTCATCCTGACACATTCTATCTGTTTCACCCAACCGCCCTCATCGCCTATTATCCTAACCGGATTGGTGAGAAGTTTAAATTGAATACCCTCCTCTTTGGCACGCTTTATCTCTTCTGCTCTGGCAGGCATCTCCTTCTCTGACCGGCGGTAGATGATACATACATCCTCGCCGCCAAGCCTCAATGCCACTCTTGCCGAATCTATGGCGACATTGCCCGCACCGATTACTGCTACCTTTTTGCCGATTTTGATGGGGGTGTCGTATTCAGGGAATTTATATGCCTTCATCAGATTCGTCCTGATGAGGAATTCATTGGAAGAATACACTCCATTCAGGTTTTCACCTGGTATGTTCAGGAAACGCGGCAGTCCAGCACCAGTTCCGATAAACACCGCATCGAATTTTTCAAGAAGTCCCTCGACTCCGATCGACCTTCCAATGACTACGTTTGTCTGAATGGAAACGCCCAATCGTTTTACATACTCGACCTCTGCTTGAACTATCTCCTTTGGCAGTCTGAATTCTGGGATGCCGTACATAAGCACACCGCCGACTTCGTGCAGCGCCTCGTAGATGGTCACATCATGACCAAGTTTAGCCAAATCTGCCGCCGTCGTGAGCCCGGCAGGCCCTGAGCCGATAACTGCAACTATTTTGCCAGACGTTTCTGCTTTTTTAGACACTTTTATGTTCTTTTTCCTTTCATGGTCTGCCACGAATCTCTCAAGCCCGCCTATTGCAAGCGCCTCTCCTTTTTTGCTTAGTATGCACAGTTTCTCGCATTGGTTTTCATATGGGCACACCCGCCCACAAATCGCAGGGAGGGCGTTCCTCTCTTTGATAACTTCGATTGCGGAGTCAAAATCGCCCTCTGAGACATATTTAACAAATCGCGGTATATCCGTCTCGGTGGGACATCCCCGCACACATTCTGCTTTGATATTTCGACTTTTAATCGAGGCACACTGAAGACATCTTTTTGCCTCGGCTATTGCCTGCTCCGCACTATAGCCCAGGGCTACTTCATCAAAACTATGTCTGCGTTTTTTTAGGCCCAGTTCTGGCATTGAAAGTCTCAATGACATTTGTGATCCTCAAACTTCTGTAAGGCGACGTCTTCTTCATCCAGGTAAATCCGCTGTCGGTTCATAAGTTCTTCAAAATCGACGAGATGCGCATCGAATTCTGGCCCATCCACGCAGGCAAATCTGCTCTTGCCATCTATCGTTACCCTGCAGGCGCCGCACATGCCAGTCCCATCTATCATGATGGGATTCAGACTGACCACCGTCTTTATGCCGTGGCGCTTTGTTACATTGCCTACTGCCCTCATCATCACGACGGGTCCAACAGCCAGCACCAAGTCGATATTTTTTTTCGTGTCTATCAATTCTTGCAGAACATCGGTGACAAAGCCGTGATGCCCTTTGGAACCATCATCGGTGGCGATGTAGAGTTCATCGCTTGTCTTTCGTATCCCTTCTTCCAGAATCAATAATTCCTTGGTCCTCGCCCCAATTATGGAGATAACCTCGTTCCCTGCCCTTTTAAAGGCTTTAATCTTGAGATAAATGGGTGCGATTCCCACTCCTCCGCCGATACAAACGACAGTGCCGTATTTTTTGCTCACCATGGCGTTTCCAAGTGGGCCAACTATGTCTGCAATATTATCTCCCTCATTCAAGCCTCCCAACTGCTTTGTAGTCTTGCCAACCTCGTGAAATATGATGGTAATGGACCCTCTTTGTGCATCAAAGTTGGCAATGGTCAGAGGTATCCTTTCCCCATTTTCGTCTATTCGCAGGATCACAAATTGTCCTGCTCTGGCTTTTTTGGCGACCAGTGGAGCTTTAATTTCAAATAACTTGACAGCCGGGGCAATCTCTTTTTTAGTAATTATCTTGTGCAATCGACGTTCTCCTGTACTTCATGTTACACGTATTGGATTGATACACTGATATATCGACAAAGTATAAATGCTTATAACTTTTAAGCATGTCGTATGCCTGAACAACTCTACCTGATAATCGGACAAATCGTCGTTTATCTATTCTTTATATTCATAATTGCCATCGCCATCATTGCGATGCTGGCGCTTTATTATTTTAAAACTGGACGTTCCCCCTCTCCAAATATACTGCTATCTGGTTTATTGGTTTTAGAAGGACACGTCAAGGCATTTTTCCGATTGATGGGGATGGATGATTCCATCATAGATAATGTGGCCGTACAGCTTCAAAACAAAATTTCGTCGAGACAATTTAATGCACATCCACCAACCGAGAAGGCAATATTTTTCCCCCAATGTTTGCGCTCCATAGATTGTACGGCAAAATTATCTCCCGAGGGCATTCAATGTGCAAGTTGCGGTCGGTGCGAGATAGGGGCGGCGAAGAAAATCCTGGAGGAACGGGGTTATAATGTCTTTATCGTTCCAGGATCGAGCTTTGTCAAGCGGATGATAATAAAATATGCACCAAAGGCGATCGTGGGTATTGGCTGTATTTCCGAGATAAAAAGCGGAATGGAGTTCTGCCACAGATTTGGTCTGCCCGCCATCGGCATGGTATTGGACAAAGATGGATGCATCTCCACCACTCTGGACTGGGACGTTTTTTATGATACGCTTGATATGGGCGATGTTGCCATTAAGTCATCGCATTTATGATATCACGTTTGTAATATCATCAAGAGAAATCGCTGCGAATCCATTTTTATCTAAAATCCCATGGCGGCACAATGATGACTCCCCCTTTATTTCCGTTCAAACCAACCAGCGGCTCAACTCGGTCCATCAACTCTCTGGTCAATTCCAGCGCTTTGTGCTTTGCCAAATACATACCTGCATTGCGGGTCAGCAGGGTTTCCGTAATTCGCCTCTGTAATTAAAATGTCGCATTTAGGGAGGTGTGATGCATCCTTGACATCCCCTGTCGCCAAAATGGTCGTCCCAATTTCGTTCTCCCAGGAAAATGCTGTTGCACCAATGGTGTGTCCAGTGGGATAGGTACGAACCATGACGCCATCGATGTTTATGGTCTCTCCAATTTTAAACGTCATTCCTGCAAACTTGCGCTTATATCTAATCTCAAGAGCTTTTGCAGTTTTTTCGGATGCTACAGACTTCTGG
>JAJOKI010000048.1 GCA_021129915.1 Methanocellales archaeon
ATCGTAGGATTCGCAGCCAGAGCGATGCTGGGAGATGCAGCTTGCGTAAACACCGCTCTGCCATTGGTGGGATTCGCACTTGGTGGCGAGCCACTGAAGGGTATCATTGTTGGCGGTGCATTTGCGGCAATGGTATCAACCACAGCAGCATTGCTCATCGCCTGCACTGGTGCGATAGCCCATGACTTATATACAGGCCTTATCAATCCAGAAGCTTCAGATAAGAAGCAAGTTCAGGTCGCAAAGGTAACAACGTTAGTGCTTGGAATACTATCTATCGGTACTGGTATCGCGTTTGAAGGATATTCAGTCGCCTTCCTCGTCGGACTGGCGTTCGCAATTGTTGCAAGTATCTTCTTCCCATTGTTGTTCATGGGCATTTGGTGGAGGGGTACGACTGAAAAGGGCGCACTCGCGGGCATGATTGTTGGTGGTATATCATCATTGGTGATAATATCCACCAACCTCCTTGGCATGCACACGCTGATGAATCCAGCAATTATAACAGTGCCGCTGGCATTCCTTGCGATATACTTCGTTTCCAAGTGGGATGGTAAAGTGCCTGATGATATCGACGAGTTGATGTTTCAACTACACAGTCCAACCAGAGATATAAAGTGAGTTTGCGGTCGAGTGCGGACAATAAAGGGAGAATGGGAGACCCATGTGATCACAACCTTTTATATTTTTATGTACGAAGTAGTGTACGCCGCATAGCGACGCAGAGTAAACTTTAACACCTTAAAGTTTATAATGATGGGTATGAAAGATTAGGGAGATACAAAATGGCTAAAGACATAGAAGCTCTGCTGAAGGAAAAGAGAATCTTTGAACCACCAGCTGAACTGGTAGAGAACAGCAACATCAAGAAATGGATGAATGAGCATGACATAAAAGATTACGATGAACTACTCGAAAGGGCGAAGGACATAGAGTGGTTCTGGGAAGAAGTGTCAAAGGAGGTGATAGAATGGTACACCCCTTATAAGAAAATTTTGGATTGGACCCCTCCTTATGCTAAATGGTTTGTTGGGGCAAAGTGCAATATCGCACACAACGCCCTGGATAGGCACGTGAAGACATGGAGAAAGAACAAAGTCGCATATATCTGGGAAGGAGAACCAGGGGAAGTCAGAAAACTAACATATAACGATCTCTATATAGGGGTTAACAAATTTGCCAATGCGCTTAAGAGCATTGGAATCGGGAAAGGTGACAGGGTTATGATTTATCTGCCAATGATTCCTGAGTTACCCATGGCTATGTTGGCATGCGCAAAAGTCGGTGCGATTCATTCCGTCGTATTCTCTGGCTTCTCTGCTATTGCTCTCAGGGATAGAATAAACGATGCTGAAGCAAAAGCCATCATAACCTGCGATAGTTTTTATAGGCGCGGAAAAACTGTTCCGCTCAAGAAGCAGACGGATGAGGCATTGGAAGGGGCACCAACTGTTGAAGTTGCGATAACATTCAAGCGCACTGGCGAGGATGTTCCATGGAGCGAGGGAAGAGATCACTGGTGGCATGACGTCATAGAAGATCAACCCCCTACCTGTGAGACGGAAGTGATGGATTCAGAGGATCTATTGTTCATTCTATATACCTCCGGCACGACTGGGAAGCCAAAGGGCATACAACATGTTCATGGCGGATATGCACTCGGGGTTGCTCATACTCTCAAGTGGGTCTTTGATATAAAGGAGGAGGATGTATACTGGTGCGCGGCAGATATAGGATGGGTGACCGGTCACAGCTACATCGTATATGGGCCGCTGATACTTGGTGCAACTTCTGTTATGTATGAGGGGTCGCCTGATTATCCTGACATCGGCAGATTATGGTCAATGGTTGAGAGATATGGGGTAAATGTCTTTTATACATCACCTACTGCAGTCAGGATGTTTATGAGATTTGGCGAGAAATATCCTGCCAAATATGATTTGAGCTCCATCAGGTTGCTTGGAAGCGTTGGCGAGCCGATAAATCCAGAGGCATGGATGTGGTACTGGAAGTATATCGGTAGGGAGCATTGTCCGATAATGGATACTTGGTGGCAGACCGAGACAGGGGCACATGTGATATCGCCGCTTCCGATCACCACACTCAAACCGGGGAGTGTTACAAGACCCTTACCGGGATACACTGCAGACATATATGGTACTGATGGAAAGCCGGTAGCGGCTGGGGCAGGCGGGCGTCTGGTATTGACCACCCCCTGGCCAGCGATGATGAGAGGCCTCTACAAAGACCCCAAGCGGTACGTAGAAACGTATTGGAGCGAGTATCCTGATACATATCTTGCAGGAGATATAGCGAGGAAGGATGAAAATGGATATTTCTGGATACAGGGAAGGTTTGACGACGTCTTGAATGTTTCAGGGCACAGGATAGGCAGTGCAGAAGTGGAATCTGCTTTGGTCAGCCATCCAAAGGTGGCAGAGGCAGCGGTTATTGGAAAGCCACATGAGATAAAAGGAGAATCTATAACTGCTTTTGTCGTTTTGAGTGCAGGAATAGAACCCGATGATGAGTTGAGAGCAGAGATACGAGAGCACGTGGCGAAGGAGATGGGGAAGATAGCGCGTCCAGGCGAAGTATGGTTTGTCGGAGATGTGCCGAAGACTCGCAGCGGAAAGATAATGCGCAGGGTGATAAAAGCCAAGGTGACAGGAGAGCCGGTAGGAGATATATCCACGCTTGCAAATCCAGAGGCAGTTGAAGGACTAGGTAAGGCAAAATGAACCAAAACTATTGCAATAATTTTTCACCCAGCATGGGCAGAAACGTCCCCACATCGGTGACGATTCCAATTGCCTGAGCGGTGCCCCGGTCCATCAGTTTGGTGACCGTGGCTGGATTGATGTCGATACAAATTGTCTTGACGTAAGATGACAGGCAGTTGCCAGTTGCTATCGAGTGCAACATCGTCGCCATCATCAGTACCATGTCGACGTCCTTTATCGCCCTCCTTATCGCATCTTGTGCAGTCATCACATCGGTTACAACATCGGGCAACGGCCCATCGTCTCGAATAGAGCCCGCAAGCACAAATGGAATGTTCTTCTTGACGCATTCATACATGATGCCGCCTTTTATTATCTTTTGTTCTACGGCTTTGGCGATAGACCCTGCCCGGATTATCTCACTGATCGCATAGATGTGGTTTTTGTGCCCCTCTGATACGAGTTCGGCATTTTCGATATTCATCCCGAGGGACGTGCCGTACATGTCATACTCAATGTCGTGGACCGCCAGCGCATTGCCGGCGAGCAAGACATCCACGTAGCCTTTTTTGATCATCTTCGCTAAAGAAGGTGCTGCACCGGTATGTATTATGGCAGGACCTGCTACTACTGCAATCTTCCCGCCTTTTTTCTTTATCTCCTTGATCTCTTCGGCTATCTGCGATATTAATGTCTCAGAAGGCCTTTCAGAGGATGTCTTCCCTCCCATGAACTCAAAAATAGATCTGCCCCTGGGTCGTTCAGGTGGAACTACGCGTATACCTTTTTTTCCTATTGCCACCTGGTCTCCCTTTTTTATCATGGCGAGCGGTTTGCATAATGCCTTTGTATTCTCTACCACTATCAGGCAATCCATCTCTATGTTTTCCACGCTCAACCACTCGTTTTTATGTATTCTGACATGAGTCGGGTGATTCGTAGTGGAGTAAAATCCTTTCGGTACGACCCGATCGGCGGGAGCGGGTGCAAGCTCCACATCTTCCATCTCTGGCAACCGCGCCCCCAGTCGATGCAATTCGCTAATGATTCGGTCCACGTGTTCATCATCCTTGCCGATGACCATCAGACGGGCATAACTGGGGTCTGTTTTGCGTTTTCCTATGTCAAAAGTCAATACCTCGAACTCACCGTTCATGTCCATAATCTTGTCGAACACCTTTGTCATGATCAGCGAGTCGATGATATGTCCTTCGAGTTCGATTTCTCGCATTGTCCTCATGTAACATCTCCTGATAAATGCATTCGCCCTATACTTAAATCTTGGCGCTCGTACATTTCAACATCATCGTCCCTATTCCTTTATCAGTAAAAAGTTCCAATAAGAGTGAATGAGGTCTGCATCCGTCGATGATATGTGCTTTTTCAACCGATCCATTGATCGCCTTCATACATGCTTCGATTTTAGGTATCATCCCCTTCTGAATGGAGCCGCTGCGGATCATCTCATTTACCTCCTCGATGGACAGGCTCGATATCAACGAGTCTGGTTTGGATGGGTCTCGTAACACGCCCGGTACATCTGTTAATACGATCAGTTTTTTGGATTTGATGGCGATGGCGATGTCGCTTGCAACGGTATCGGCATTCAGGTTGAGGCTGTTACCCTTTGCGTCGGGTGCGATTGGCGCTATCACGGGTATGTATCCTTCTTCGATAGCTGTCCTCAGGACCTCTGGGTTTATTGTTTCAGCCTCGCCGACCCATCCAAGGTCGACGTCCTGCTCTACACCGTTGACCTTTATTTTTTGAGGCGACCTCTTTTTCGCAGTTATCAGTTGACCATCTCTCCCCGATAGCCCCAATCCCTTTGCGCCGTGTTTATCGATTAATGATGTGATTTTGGAGTTTATATCTTCTGTCAGCACCGTCTTCACGACCTCCAGAGTATCATCGTCTGTTATCCTCAAACCGCCCACAAACTTTGGTTTTTTCCCATTCTTCTCCATCTTCCGGGTGATTTCCGGTCCCCCTCCATGGATGACAATCGGCTTCATCCCAACGTAGTAAAGCAGAACGATATCTTTGACGATTTCTTCTATAATCGGTTTG
>JAJOKI010000070.1 GCA_021129915.1 Methanocellales archaeon
TTACAGAATGTAGTATTGTGCATCGGTCTGACGATTTCCACTTCGCTGATGCCGCCGCCATTCTCGATGAAATATTTGCATCGGTGGTGCAACTCGCGCTCCTGAACTCGAACCGCTCTCCCCCGAATATCAGCTTCAATGAGTGTGAAATCATGGTGATATCTTTTATATACATCATTACTTACGTCGCTTGCTTCAAGCTCTATCAACTGTAAAATTATATTATCGTTCTCGGCAACGAAGTTAAGCATATCTTCGATGTCGGAATCGTTGATACCCTTCATGACGACCATATTCAGTTTAACAGGCGCCAAATCATTAGCTACAGCTGCTTCAATCCCCGCAATTGCCCGCGGCAGAGCATCCGTCTTGGTGATCATTTTGTACTTCCGCGGGTCCAATGCATCAAGGCTGATGTTGACCCTTTTTAGCCCAGCATCTTTGAGCTCGGTGCAATATCTGTCCAGCAATGTGCCATTGGTGGTCAACGATATGTCGGGTATATGATTCGATGCACGCTGGATGATGTCACATATATCTTCTCTAAGAAGCGGCTCCCCGCCGGTCAGCTTTAGCTTTGCCATTCCAAGCTTTGCGCTGATTTCTGTGATTTTCTCGATTTCAGATGGGAAAATCTCTCCATCCGTGGCGTTCTGTCCCTCTTTGTGGCAGTAAAAGCACTTCAGGTTGCATCGCTGTGTGACCGATATGCGCAGACTGTTGATATTCCTGCCAAAGTTATCTTGCATATGTTGGATATGTTAGCTTAAGCATAACGATTAAACCTTTCCATTTTGGTCGGTCAACATGAACAGCGGATTGCGCGTATGGCAACATTACGTATCCCTTGGCGGGGAGTGTTTTCTGGAAGTAATCCTCACTACCAACAGGCTGATTTCATAAAAGAACACCATTGGAACCCCAATCATCAGCTGAGTTATCACTTCTGGCGGAGTTATGAAAGCCGAAATGATAAAAATGAGAACGATTGCATGTTTTCGATGTCGAACCAGTGCTGAATGATCTACAATGCCTGCACGCACCAGCAAGGATAGTGCCAGTGGCATTTGAAACGCCAGGCCGAATATGATGACCATTATTGCCGCAAAGGAGATGAACTCACGTATTGAATACGTTGCTATGGCACCAGCCCCGATAGCCTGGAAATATAAAAACTGCAGCAACACAGGCAGCATGATAAAATATGCATATGCCGCACCGACTAAAAACAAACAGATGGAGGATATCGCCACAAGTATCCAGGAATATCTTCCCATGCCGAATAAACTCACCGAGGTTATCCTTCCTTTTAGCGCTTTATTCATATAATATATAACCAGCGGCAGCACTGCAAGCATGCCAAACATAATAGATAACTGCAACTGTAGTATCATCACCTCGAGGGGGTGAAGGAATATCAGTTTTGCCTCTCCGGGAAGAAGATCAGTCCTGATTCGATGAAGTATGTCTCCCATAAAAGGGAATATCCCGAACGTACCAATGGCTATGGTAATTCCTATATATGCTAATTTTTTCCGTAATTCTATCAGAACTACGTTAAAGTCATTGAAGGACATTTCACTCCTACTTATTTCTTAATAGAGTGTATTACCTTATTAGAACTATCGGAGAGTCTTTATAGTAATTAAGTTTAAGGAGTGATAAGAACTTATTTGGGGGAGATATGCGATGAACAAGACCAGCAACACAGGATACAGCACGCCCCCGTGTGATAAAGAACAGCCGCTGATGGAACACATAGCCGAATTACGATATAGATTGCTCGTAATTCTGGCAGGGGTGTCCATCATAACTGCAATCGTATTTCCATTTTCCTCTCTGCTGCTTGATATGATATGGGACCATCTGGTCCCACCAGGCGTTGAGATGGTGGTCTACGGGCCCTGGGAAATTATCACAGTGAGGATTACGCTCTCCCTCGTCTGCGCCCTCGTGTTTGGTATCCCGCTGCTCATTTACGAACTACTGGCATTCGCGAATCCTGGCCTGTTCCCAAGCGAGAGGCGTTTTTTCACGATAGTCGTACCATTTTCGCTTATTTTGTTCATAATTGGGGGGTTGCTGGCTTACTTCATAGTACTGCCGCTTTTATTCAAATACCTGATACTTTTCTCCGGCGATGTCGCAGTCGCACAACTATCGATAAGGAGAACGTTCTCGGTTGTGACGACGACGCTTGTCGGTCTGGGGCTGGTATTCCAGACGCCTTTATTGATAACTCTCGCTGTGAAAATGGGGCTGGTAAAATACAGGGAGCTGAAGGAGAAGCGCTTATGGATATATGCCGGGCTTTTGGTCTTTGCAACGTTCATATCACCGGATCCAACCGCCATCTCACAATTAATAGTGGCATCTATGTTGGTGGTGCTATTTGAGGCCAGTTTATTAATAGCGAGATTTCTATAAAGAACTGAACAAAAAGATGATTTCGATTAACGGATTATCAAAGGTCTTCGGCAGCAACGTTGCCTTAAAGGAGATCAATCTCGAAGTGAAAAAAGGTGAGTTTATAGCGCTCCTCGGTCCCAACGGTGCTGGCAAGACGACGCTCATCAAAATCATATCGACGCTGGTCAGCCCAACGTCAGGCTCCATCACGATAGATGACTATGATATAAAAGAGGCACCTATTGAAGTGCGCAAAAGGGTCGGCGTCATTTCGCACGAGACCTATCTGTACGATGATTTGACAGCATGCGAAAATCTCCAGTTTTACGGCAAGATGTACCAGGTAGATGACTTGGATGAGCGCATATCCACAGTGATATCAGATGTCGGTCTGTCAAGAAGATCGGACGACATAGTCAGAACATTTTCCAGAGGCATGAAACAACGCCTTTCTATCGCAAGGGCAATTCTCCATGATCCTTCGATATTGCTCCTTGACGAGCCTTATACTGGATTGGACCCGCATGCCGCCGCGACCTTTGACGGAATCTTGGAACAGTTGAACCTCATGGACAAGACCGTGATGATGACTACGCATATGATAAACCAGGGGCTGGAGATGGGAGATAGGGTGGCGATATTGAACAGGGGAGAGATAACCTGTGATATGCCAAAGAACCAAATTCGTGATGAAGCGCATTTCAAATCCATTTACGAGCAGTGTGTAGGGGTGGAATTATGAGACATTGTCTGAATATAGCCTGGAAGGACCTCAAAACCGAGTTCAGAACGAAACAGATGTTGAACTCGATGCTGCTCTTCGCATTGCTGGTGGTCATAATATTCAGCTTTGCATTTGGTCCATATCCCGAGAACATCGATCAGCTGGCACCTGGCATGCTATGGGTTGCGTTCACCTTCGCCGGAATGCTCGGACTATCACGGTCTTTCGCGTCTGAAAAAGAGAACGGATGCCTTGATGGACTGAAGCTCTGCCCAGTGGATAGAAGCGATATCTACGTGGGAAAGGTGATGTCAAACACGGTGCTGATGTTCATAATGGTGATGGTTACTGTGCCAGTATTCATAGTGCTCTTCGATTACAGCATTCCTGATCCGTTAAGGTTGATATTCGTCATCGTGCTCGGAACATTGGGATTCGTGTTTGTGGGGACGTTGCTTTCCGCGCTGACCGTGAATGTTCGGGCGAGAGAATTACTCCTTCCAGTCATCCTTTTCCCGGTCATATTGCCGGTAATCATCTCCGCCGTCCTTGCCACCGGTGAGGTACTTAGTGGTATAAACGACATATGGGCGGAAGTGAGGATACTGGGCACCTATGGTGCCATATTTTTTATAGTATCACTGCTTATATTCGAATATGTTATCGAGGATTGATAAAATGCTCAAAAAGGTTCTCCCCTGGATAACCCTCGTGACGATGGTCATTGCAATATACTTGATATTTTCCCCTGTTTCTGCGATATACGGACTCTGTCCTGATGGTATACCCTTTGATCTTGGTTATAATCCTAGAATATTATACTTCCATGCGCCATTGGCATGGGTTGCATACCTAGCTTTCTTCGTCGTGTTCGTTTCAAGCATCCTATATCTAAGGACAAGGGAGCAGAAATGGGACGCCTTCGCATCATCATCGGCAGAGATTGGAGTCATATTTTGCGGGTTGGTCCTGATAACGGGCATGGTCTGGGCAAAATACGCATGGGGCATCTGGTGGATATGGATACCACAACTGACGACCGCCCTAATCCTATGGTTGTCATATGCTGCATATTTGATGGTGCGGTCCGCCGTCCCCGAGCCGGAGAGAAAGGCACGACTTGCAGCAGTATTCGGTATCGTCGCCTTCATAGGGGTGCCACTCAGCCACTTCTCGGTGATGATATGGGCACACCCTCTCCATCCACCTGTGGCTAGAGTTGGTGCGATAGAAGGATTTCCTGTGTATGTGCTGTTGTTCAACATACTGGCGTTTACGTTGCTCTATACATACCTGTTTTCAACTAAAATGGACATCGAGAGAATGAGTGAAGAGGCTCAGCAAGGATTATAATGGTTTTTGGTTAATCAGGTTCTGTTGCATTATAGGGACTTCAAGCGTTAAAATCAGACCATAGCGGGATTGAAATGATGCAGGAATTCAGATATTTTGAGGCTGAATTTTCGAAACAAAGTGAAAAATGGAAACACTTGGGGCCGAAATTCTCACGGGAAATAAAGACACTGATTTTGCAACAAGTAAAAATAATCGACGACTTTTTTGAAGGGCTCTTCAACAATTTGCCTGCGCTGAGCAAAGGATTTAGAAAGAATAAGGTGCGTAAGACGTTTGTTTTATTTGAGAGATGGCAGCGC
>JAJOKI010000001.1 GCA_021129915.1 Methanocellales archaeon
TAGTGATATGTGGTGAAGACATCTTTGAGGATTTTATAGAGCGCATCGCCATTATTTTAATTGCATTCCGATCTTAGTATCAAGGATTGCTAAAAACCGTTTTTCTTCCCCCTTTGGAATCGTAGCACCTGCCGCTATGTCATGCCCGCCTCCAGTGCCACCTACCTGTTCAGCGGATTCGCGAAGTGCAACAGCCAGATTCAATCCCAGCTGGATCAGGTCATGCGTTCCTCGGGCAGATATCTTGATGCCATCTTCTGCATCAGCAAGCGCTATTATTGGCATCCTCCTGTTGACGCCTTCTATGCTCGCGCTCATCCCAGCAACGATTCCTATGATCGTATCCTGGATGTTATCTCCTGCATGGAAATATTGTAGATGCTTCATCGTGGTCACTCCGGTTTCCTTGACAAAATGTAGTCCATCCAGCAGGTTGCGCCGGTGCTGGAGCAGTAGATCGCGGGCAAGTGCATAAGAATTCTCCCTGCCACCTAAGCATATATTGAGACCGATATCCGCATGGCCATATCGGGCAGTGGCATTTAGCAATGTGGAATATTCGGATGCATCCCGTAGTTCTGTGCCCTCCTGTTCCCTCTGCAGGGTGTACACCTCGCCCACAATACGTTCGACCTTGTAAGGCTGTATCCCTGATTCCATACACAACCGCATCAACTTGGAGACGATTCGCTGTTTTTCATCCCTATCCAGATGTATCCAGTGACGCCACCCAAAGTCTTTTAATGGTATATCCAACTCGCGCAGGAATTCAATGCATCCTGCCTCATTGGCAGTGACGCCAGGTATGTATGGGTCAGAGCAATATTCCAGTAGTTTGTAAACAGGTCTCGTCTGCCTACCAAATAGTCGGATATCCGTCTCAACAGAGATGATGCCCGCATCAACGCCATCCTGCATGATGTGTCGGTTCATCCCGATCAACCGCCCAGTCTTCGCATCCTGCATGTCGCCAACAGCACCTACAACCGCCAGACCTGCCAGATCTATATTGGGTCCGAGCTCCTTGGCGAGCAGATATGTCGTCCCAGAACCGCTCAGCTCGTTGGTGCCGTTGATACCGAAAAGATGAGGGTTAAGATGATGTTCAAGTGTAGCTCCAACAGGCTGATGATGGTCGGAGATTATGACGTTCAAATTTAGTGCATCGATCTCTTCCTGCATGGTAGCTCCGAGGTCGGTAAAAATGACAAGTTCTCTGCCGATATCCGCGATTTCGTTGAGCGCTGTTGCGTCCAGCTTCTTCAAGAATTTCGTCGTGTAATCTATGCCCTCTCGCTCCAATGCCATGCACATGATGCCCGCGGCGGTCAGGCCGTCTGCATCTATATGCGACACGACGACCGCTTCCCCGTATTTCTTGATCGTCTCGGCACATTCTGCGGCTTTTTTTAACATCTGGTTCATCGTAACATCAACCTTGTACAATACAGTTGGTGCAAACTTACAATTAAGGTTTTCTTCACTCGCAAACGAAACATCTTTTATATTCCTTAATGCAATAACGTTACATATGAAAGTTGGTATCATCGGAGGGTCAGGATACATAGGCGGAGAACTGCTCCGACTGTTGGCAAATCATCCTGACGCGGAAATAGTGGCGGTGACTTCGCGCACTTTCAAAAACCAGCCCGTCAGTGTGATACACACCCATCTTTTGAAAACAGTGGACCTGTATTTTGAAGACATGCCCGCAAAGGAAGTGGCAAAGCGTTCGGATGTCGTATTCACGGCAGTTCCGCACAAGGCTGCGATGACCCGGGTCCCAGAGCTATTGACAAATGGCGCCAGGGTTATCGATTTAAGTGCAGATTACAGATTGAATCCCGATACCTATGAGAAGATATATGAAACATCTCACAGCGACCGTGACAGGAAGGCAACATATGGCCTTCCTGAATTGCACAGAGCGGATATCAGGGATTCTGACATGGTCGCGAATCCTGGGTGTTTCCCGACAGGTGCCATACTGGCTGCTGCCCCCCTTGTTAAAGCTGGCATTGTGGAACGAATAGTCTTCGACTCAAAGACTGGCATATCCGGTGCGGGCGCGACCCCATCGGATGCCACGCATTATCCGAATGTCGCCGAAAACATACTGCCATATAATGTAACCACGCACCGGCATAATCCTGAGATCGAACAGGAGCTGACGCTTTTGGGTAGGTGTGATGTCCACTTTACGCCCCATATAATCCCTGCAGTAAGAGGCATTCTGACCACGGCGCATATATTTGTGAAGAGGGTAATATCCAAGAAAGATGTCATGGAGTTATATCGGAAGATGTACGCAGACGAGATTTTCGTGCGAATCGTAGATGGAGTGCCGTCGCTTGGCGCCGTTAGAGGCTCTAATTTCTGCGATATCGGTTGTTTTGACACAGAAGGAGATAGAATCGTGGTGGTCTCGGCAATCGACAACATGGTAAAGGGCGCCTCCGGCCAGGCGATCCAGAACATGAACATCATGTTTGGGCTGGATGAAAAGAACGGATTATGGATGCCTGCTGTTGCTCCATAAGGTGGAAACATGAAAGTTAAAGACATAATGAACAAGCACAACATAAGTGGCATGCCCGTGGTGGAAGGTGAAAAAGTGGCGGGCATCTTGCGCACTCCTGAATATTCAAAAGGTGACGGGCTGGTCACCAAGGTAATGTCGCGTTGTTTATATGCCATTTCGCCAGAGGAGGGTATCGAAAAGGCAGCGGAGATGATGACCAAACATCGTATCAACCGCCTTCCGGTCGTAGAAGATGACAAATTGGTCGGAATCATTACCAGGGGCGACATCATCGCTGGACTTGGAGGCAGAAGATGAGAATTATCGAGGGGGGCGTGTGCGCGGTTCCCGGTGTCAAGGCATATGGCAAGAGGGATGAAAATAATAATGGGCTGGCCATTATCACAGGAAAAGGCAATGCTGTCGGCGTGTTTGCCCAGAATAGGATAAGGGCTGCCCCGGTCATCGTCATGAACGAGCGCTTGCCAGGTGTTATGAATGCCATCATCGCAAACAGTGGATGCGCAAACGCCTTTACAGGTGAAAGAGGTCTCGAAGATGCAAAAAGAATGGCCCAGTTGGTTGCAGACGAACTGGGTGTTAATTCAAAATCCGTGGGCGTCGCGTCTACTGGTATCATCGGTCACTATGTCGATATGGACTGGATCGAGGAGCACGTAAAAGAGGTGATGGATGGATTGACATCAGAGCCAGGCGGAAGCGAAGCTGCGGCAAGGGCTATCATGACCACCGATACCATATTGAAGCAGGTTGCGGTTGAGGTTGATGGTGTCCGAATCGGAGGGATGGCCAAGGGCTCGGGCATGGTCGAGCCAAATATGAACACGGTGCTGGTGTTCATCTACACCGATGCTGATTTTTCATATGATGTATTGTATAAATGCTTGAAAACAGCGGTAGATGATAGTTTCAACATGATCGTCGTGGACGGCGATGCCAGCACCAACGATATGGCCCTGCTAACGGCGGTGGGAAAAGGACGCATAAGCGAACACCACTTTCAAGAAGGTCTGAATTTTGTGTGCACCGAACTGGCGAAGATGATCGCAAGAGACGGCGAGGGTGCAACCAAACTCATCGAGGTCAATATCTCAGGCGCAATATCAAAAGATGA
Organism: Methanocellales archaeon; assembly: GCA_021129915.1. Taxonomy (GTDB): domain Archaea; phylum Halobacteriota; class UBA148; order UBA148; family JAJOKI01; genus JAJOKI01. Next base: position 3,657 of record JAJOKI010000001.1, read on the forward strand.
TGCAAGAAGGGCAGCAAAGGCCGTTGTGCGATCGTTACTGGTAAAGACTGCGGTTTATGGAGAAAGTCCAAACTGGGGAAGGATCGTCTCGGCCATAGGTCGTTCTGGCGCGGATGTCGAAGCTGATAAAATCACACTGGAGTTCTCGGACGGCGTTAATGTCGTGACATTGGTCAAAGAGGGAAATATCATCGAGGGGGTGCTTGATCAAGCGAGAGCACTCATGGCCAGGGATGCTATCGTCATCAAAGCAGATTTGGGGCTTGGAAGCGAGGGTGCGAGGGCGTGGGGATGTGACCTCACCTGTGATTACGTCAGGATTAATGCCGAATATATGACGTGAAGCGATGCGCTTAACAGCACTTCCAACCGTCAAGTTCTACCAACCAAGCCAATGGGTCAGCGTTTCTGATAATATACGGGTCTTGTGCTGTTCGGTTTGAAAGCCCACAATCGGGGGTAATACCCTACTTAGCGGGTTAAACAGAGAGCATCAACACTGCTTAATGACAATCCAGGCATTCTCGCCTCCTTTTGGGAATTTGAGAAGCACGTATGCGCCCTTCAGTTTTTTTCCATCAAGGTCGACCTTTATCTCTTTTTTATCCCTCTTGAGCAGTTTGTATTCGCCTTCATCCCATATAACAACCTTGCCGGCCCCATACATGCCCTCGGGGATCTCTCCCTCAAATCCCATGTAGTCAACTTCATGGTCTTCGACCTGTATTGCCAATCTTCTCTCTCCCTTTCGTTCGGGCAGGCCTTTTGGCACCGCCCAGCTCCTTGCCGCGCCCTCCATCTCAAGGCGAAAATCAAAGTGATGATGGGTGGCAAAATGTTCCTGCACGACAAATCTCATATAAGGTTCCATGTTATACTCCATGCAACCTTAAGGGTTTTTAAGTTAAAGCTATAATATATAAGTCATATGAAAATTAAGCAAGAAAACGCCTTAATCGATGCGCTTCCATATATCAAGAAATTTTACAACTCCATCGTCGTGGTCAAAATTGGCGGCCATGCAATAGTCAAACCGATTATAGAAGAAATCGTCAAAGATATCGTTCTGCTTTACTACGTTGGAGTGAAGCCGATCATCATCCATGGAGGGGGACCGGA
>JAJOKI010000057.1 GCA_021129915.1 Methanocellales archaeon
TCCAACATATTTTACCACTGCTGTTTTGCCCGTGCCGGTCTTCCCATAGATGAGGATGTTCGACGGTGTTTCTCCTCTGAGCGCGGCAACGAGAATTCGAGCGAGGTCGCCTATTTGTTCTTTTCGATGCGGCAAGTGGCCTGGGATGTATGTGGGACGGAGGACGTCTTTGTTCGTAAAAATGGCTCTGGCATCTAACAACTCCTCAAAAAAACCGTTAAGCGCTTTGTTTTTTAGACCGTTCTCCTTCAAGCTTTTCTTTCCACCAGAGATGTTTATTATAATTCTAATAGATGGGGAATGCCATATAATAATTTGTGGTCTACACCCCCTTATTTCCACTGGAACGTACGCCATGGTGTGGTGGTTTTATTCCTATAAATATCCACTTGATATGTGTTGGGGTGTGTTGATATACACTGTCATCGAGGCTGTTGAGGATTTTGTCATCGAGATTTGGTTGATATTTTTTATTTCTATTGGAGATTTCTTTCGGTTTCTTTCATCTTATTATTCTATTTATTATTCTATTGCCCTACCCCATTACTTCCACTGGAGCTGTCAAAATATATATGATTGTTGTAGTGTCGAGTATCAAAATATATTGTTGTAGTTTTATGCATCTCTTAGTATATGAGTTTTAGTATATGAGTGTTGGTATTATAAATACCATAATATTATAACATAACATCTTAGAGTCATAATTACAAAACCGATTATATAAAATCAACACACAGAAGAAAAACCACGATTAAAAACAACACCAACCCAACAACACCCACTAAAACACTCCAATCGAAACAAAGGGGTAGGTAAGGGGTGGGGAAAAATCATATAAAATATATGATATTATAAAATAGAATATACAAAATAGAATATACAAGATACAAAATAGAATATACAAGACCATACAATAATATACAATAATATAGAATATTATAGAACAAGATATAATATTATAGAATAATTGACAAACCAATACATTCATCGATCGACAGAAATGGCCTCCAACTGACTGACGACGCCCCAGACCAACGTCCGCGTGTATAATGGGATATTGGGATCGGCGCACACCTCATCCAACATTGCTATGGCGGATGCAACTCGGACCGTGGGAGACTCGTCCACACCCAACAAACGCGCCTTAACACCCTCTGCAGCACGCCGTATGTTTCTGGGAACAGAACGGTCCCCCATAATATGCTCCAAATCACTAATACACTGTTTTATTATTTTTTCCGAGTCAACTGACATAATATCACCACGACCACACATTAGATTATACCACATATTAGATTATACCACATATTACATTTATTAGATTATACCACATATTACATTATAATTGCGTCACCATACATACACTACTATACACATTCTGCCACACACATTATATCTATATTATATAATATGTATAAAAGTCATCTCAAAAATCACTCCTTATACTCAGACCCCACCACCTCTCGTATTCTGGCAGCTGTTTTGGGACCGACGCCGAAAACCACCATCAAGTCATCAAGGGGCGCACTCATTACATTCTGAACGGAGCCAAAGTGGAGCAATAGGCGCCTGGCAATGACAGGTCCGATATTTGATATGGATGATATCAGGTATTCTTGTTGCTCTTTTAACGTCAGGGGCACCCCCCCGCTATGCAGAGTCGGCGGTCGACCTCCCCCTCCCTGCTCCTGCTTTGCGACAACATACAAAAACGCAGCAGTGTCCTCTGCGCCCTCTGTCGTGATGGTGGGAACACCAAAACCCACCACCACCGATCCAAGCGCCCCACGGATCGCATTTGGATGAATTCTGCGTTTGGTGTAGAGTCCACCCCCCTCTATGACCAATATCGGGCGGTCAAAACACCTCCGTAAATCAGATAATTGACCGAAAAGATCACGCCCGCCGTCTACAAGCGATGACAGAAAGTCCTCGGCGGTCTTCCTCTCGACGCAAACACGATCGCTCAGCACATAATCTCCAACCTCCAGCGTCGTTATGCCAATACTGGCGCCCAATCGTTCCAACTCTTTTACGACGGCGGAGCGCATCTCGCGCTGGTCGACGAATACACGAACGCCACCCCCATCGCCAGTGCCAACGTCATCAACATCAAAACCATCCAACCGCCTCTGTGCCGCCGCCTCTGGCGCACCCACAACATCCACGTCTGCAGCACCCAAATCAACCTTAGCATCCTCAAAACGACCCCACAACTCATGTATTTTTTTATACATGTTCCTCTCCCCCTGCTTACACATCCAATAATACGTCTCGTCCCTCGTTCCCCTGGTTATGAGCACTACCACGCGCCCCCTTCCACGCCTGCCCGTCCGCCCACGTCGCTGAACGCTCCTGATTTCAGATGGTACCGGCTCGTAGAACACCACAAGGTTTGTGGAGGGTATATCCAATCCCTCTTCTGCTACCGACGTCCCGACCAACACATTATACACGCCATCTTTAAAGTCCCGCAGGACCTCGACCTGTTTCCGCTGGCTCAGACCGCGGTCTTTATATTTATTTGCCTGCCCGACAAATCTGGCAGGTCGAACGCCCCTCAGACCGCCCAACGATTCGGTGACCAATTCAGCGGTATCCCTGAAGTTCGTAAACACGATTATCCTGCTATCTTGATTTCTGCGCATCTGCTCTTCGACTATCTGCTTTACCATATCCAGCTTTGGGTGTTTTTCCTCATCACAGCCATTGGCCAACCTCATCGCCATTTTGATATCGGCGCACTCCACCAACCGCTTTGATGCCTTGCTGCCCCCCCTCGACCGCGCCTCATTTTGGAGCCTCTCAAAATACCTCTTGAGCGCAGAAATGCCCTGCGTCTCAATCATGTCCATCGCATGTTTAATCTTTAAAACCTCTGCCAGCAATGATATTGACCTATATACTTGTGGCTGTGGCGCCCTTTTCAGCTGATATTGAAGTTTACTCTGCAACTGAAGCAACTCACTCTTTGAGGGGTCTGCACGCTTTGTGTTGACGGCACCCAACCGCCGCAACTCATCCAATCGGTCGCGCAGTGCGCGATCGACCAACTCCCTTATGTCACGAATCTCATCCGGAAGATCGACATATATCCATTCGATATCTTTTTTATGTATATATGGTACTACATCCACGTCAGATTCGGTTCTAACTTCGACGCCCCTGATGTTTAGATTCTGGCAAACCTCCTCAATCTGTGCATCCTTTCCCCCTGGTGATGCAGTTATGCCGAGGACAAGCGGGCTCCGAGACTGCTTCATATACTTCTCAGCAATATATACATATGAATAATTACCAACCGCCCTGTGAGCCTCGTCAAATATGATGAGAACGACGTCATCCAGACTCAGCCGCCCACATATCAAATCGTTCTCGATCACCTGCGGGGTTGAAACGACCACGGACCCACCCGTCCACAACTCCGCTCTCTCTGCGGGAGATATCTCACCAGTGAACGTCAGGACTTTGCGGCTTGGCATGTTGAGTATGGATTTTAAAAAAACAGCATGCTGCTCCACCAGGGGTTTCGTAGGAGCCAGCACAAGAACCCTCCCTCCACACTTCTCCAGTCTGGCGACCATCACCAGCAACGCAACAATCGTTTTACCCAGGCCGGTGGGCAGCACCACCAGTGAGGACTGGTTCAGCGCGGCGTTGGCGAGCGAGGACTGATACAACCGTTTTTCAACTACATTTGGTTTTATCAGCGGATGAGATATGTATTCGGTCATCTATTAGGAAATAGTGTGTAACCATAAATAAGTGCTATCACCGTTGGAACACGCATGGGTATAACAAAAACATTATGAATGATGGCATTGAACCTCAACTAATAATATGGACTTATCTATCATTGGATTGGAGGGGAATCTACAAAAGGGCGTATTATTGATTGAAGAGGAGTTAGGTAACATAAAGAGCATATTCATCCAAAGGATTGGATTTGAATCGATAAAACTTGGAAAAACGGTGCTGTACATCTCAACAAAGCGGCCGAAAGAGGATATTCTCACTCAGATGTCAGCATTTGGAATGGATGGGAAGTCGGAGATGTTCACGATACTTGGAGACTTTAAGGACCGAACAACCCTGCTCAATATGTGCTACGAAGATACTCCGAAATACCGGAAATTGTACCCTTCGGTCGCCTCCTCGACGCAGAATATCTCTGGTGTGGACCTCTGTATAGTGGACACCCTCACATCACTCTTCATAGATGTGGAGACGCATGTGGTGGTGGATATGCTCAATTCTTTTATCGATGTAAGTCGACACAGCGATACAATGTTTTTGCTGGCAGCGGATATGGGCGTATGTCCCGAGAGGGTCGAAAGGATTATGAGGTCGATGGTGGACGGCATAATTCAATTCAGAACCATATACGCCGGAGATAAAATAAATAGGGTCATCAACATCCCAAAACTAGAAGGCGTTCTGCTCCCGGAAAGGATGATACCATATCATATGACAAGTGAAGGCATATCCATCGATACGAGAGAGCGGGTTGGATAGCTGCAATTGTCTATGCTGAACGACATCGTATTGTTCACATGTGAATAGGTCTGTTTCAGCAACCCATGTTAAGGATAGGTACCCGATCGTATCGTTGATGCATCGTTACCATCACCTCATCACTCGCTATATTGCCTGATGTATCGCTCGCGATGATCGTGTAGTTACAGCCCCCACAACAAGGGTCGATCTATTATCTGGGTGGGGCCCATGACCC
>JAJOKI010000110.1 GCA_021129915.1 Methanocellales archaeon
GAAATAGTGTCCACCAAACCTAGCTCGGACATGATGGGTATTTTATTGCAAGGACAGACTAAATAACACAATACGACTATGTGTAGAAGCGACTGCATAGCACTATCAGTGCTACCCTATCTTTTTTATTTTTTGTGTTGGAAGTATTGATATGAAGATGAAATTATGGAAAATCGGTGCGATAATCGGAACAATTTGGGGCTTGCTTGGAGCTATGTTCGTTCTTAGGATAGTGCCACAAGTAAGTATGCTTATGCCAGGCGAGACACCTCCTCCTGAGTACGTTTACACCCTATTCCTGATCGGCATGATTGTTTTCTATCCACTTTTCTTGTGCGTTACTATTATACTGGGCGCAATATTCCCAGCTGTTAAAGCCGTTGATGTCTTTGTTTTGATCCTATTTCCAATCTATGGCGCTTTAATCGGAGCGGGGATTGGATATTTGTTTGAGATGTTGAGAATCTAAAGGGAATAAAAAGATGGATGGAATCTAAAATCAAGGTTTAAACCTGTATTTTAACATCGTTTTCAAAACGATCAAACCATCAGCTACCGGCCTGAATTTAGCCTTACCAAGACGGGGATGGTACTTGATCGGAATGTTCTTCGTCCTTAACCCCAACCGGACCGCTTTTGCGGTCATCTCAGTCTCTATCCCAAATCCCTCCTCTTTGAGATTCATTTTTTTGATCGCCTCCTTAGACAATGCTCTAAATCCGGAAAGATTGTCCAATGGCTTACCATATAAGATTTTAAAAAGAGCTCTGGATATCTTATCTCCTAGATAGAGAGCCTTTGGCAGTGCCCTTTTTTCAAACTCCTCTCTCTGACCGATCACCATATCATAGCTTTCTAGAGCCTCAATGAATTTTGGTATCTTCTCGAGCGGATAGGTCATATCTACATCGACATAGACGACATCATCGTTTACATGATTGAAGGCGGTTATCAGGGCATCGCCTTTGCCTTTACCATGATCATATATGACCTCTACGCCTTTCTCCCTTGCAATCTCAACCGTTTTATCAGAGGAGTGGGCATCCACCACAACTATTCTACAATCATATAATTTCTTAATGAGGCTTATCGTCTTATCTATGCTCTTTTCTTCGTTTTTGGTTGGAAGGACGATCGTGGTCATGTTTTCACCCTATTGATCAATCAGATATAATTTTATATGTTGGTTGTGCATTACTCGCATAAATATGAAGGTATTACAAGCCACGCCGTATTTCATGCCACATGTTGGCGGCATCCAAACACATGTCCTGGAATTATCGCGCACCTTGGTGGAAAGAGGACACGAGGTCGTGGTGCTTACTTCCAGTGTGCCAAAGTCGGTTGAACGCGAACGCCTCAATGGAATCGAAGTACATAGGTTTCCCGCTTTGAACATACCATATGTGCCGCTTATGCCGTTTTTGAAGAAGAAAATATCGTCGTATGATGCAGATGTTTTTCATTCGCACTGTCCTCCGCCATTTTTTTCGCATGCGTTCATCGGAACACATCCACATGTGGTGACTTACCACTGCGATGTTCAAATACCGCAATCCTTCATGAGTATTCGCATCCCCAAATTCATCAGCTCCGGTCTTGAGTGGGTTCACAATCGATTTTACGCCGCCAAAATACTCAGAGATTGTGACAGGATCATTACGACGACGGATAGCTATGCCAAGACTTCTGCCATCCTAAAAAACATGGACTATCAAGTAATCCCAAATGCGATCAGGATTGAACATTTCAATGAGGGGCGGGCGAAACGTGACCCCACGGTCCTGTTTGTCGGACGCATTACTGCATCCAAGGGTTTGAACTATCTGGTACATGCAGTTCCAAAAGTGCTCGAAGAAATTCCTGATGTTAGATTCATGATCGTTGGAGAGGGCGAAGAAAAAGAGAACTTGATTCAACTGACAAAGGAATGCGGCGTCGAGAATCATGTTTCGTTCATGGGATTCATACCGTCTGAATCGCTGGAGGAGGTATATCAATGTGCAGGTGTGCTGGTCCTCCCGTCTATATCGAGGTTGGAGGCGTTTGGAATCGTGCTGCTTGAAGCCATGGCATGTGCGACGCCTGTGATTGCCACTCGGATACCTGGTGTGATGGATGTCGTTGATGGGGCTGGATTGCTGGTGGAACCTGCTAACTCTGTTAGTCTGGCCAATGCGATCCTCGAAATACTCTCTGATCAAAAGAAGGCACGTGAAATGGGTAAACGCGGAAGACGGTTGATAGAGGAGAATTATACATGGGATACGGTCACAAACCAGATTATAGACTTATATGAGGAGATCAGGTGAAGTTAAATATCATCGTTCCCGTATCGCCACAGGAGCCGCTTTCAGTGATAGAGAGGTCCGTAGAATCCCTGTCCAGATTAGAGCATGGAGATATAGATAGAGTTCATACGATATATGTCATTGACACTCATCGTTCCGATGACCCGCGAGTCGCATATCTGCAGAGCCAGTCATCACGGACAATAGTTAGAACCCATGGACGGGGGCGGCGTGCAGGTGCCATCAATGATGCACTGGATAAGATGGACAAGGTAGACTATCTTGCTTTTTTCGATGTCGACAGTCGACCGGATTCCAACTTCTTGGTCGAATGTGTCAGGAAATTAGAGGAAAATAGTGCTGTGATCGCTAGCGCCCCGCGGTATATCACAAACCCGGATGCAAGCCTGACCGCAAGAATTGTGGCCATCGAATATACCCTTCTAACGGATATATATCAATTGCTGGATCGTTATGACGGGTTTAAGCAATTCAATGGTTTAATCGGGGTATTGGATGCGCGGGTCTTTGACAATCGCAGATTTGATGAATCCGCTGCTTGCGAGGATGTGGACATCACCCAGCAGATCTATCTGGAAGGGGGTATCGCTGCACTCGTGGAGGGCACACGTGTGGGTGAGCAGGCTCCTGTTACCCCCAGGGATTATTATAATCAGAGGACGAGATGGATCAACGGAGCATACGAAGGATTGACCTGCTATTTCTCACAATTTATGCGTGCAAAGATTCCGATCAGCCGAAAGATCACATGGCTTTTGGCAACAACAAGTCCGTTTATCAGCTTTATATTAAGTCCTCTGACGCTTCTCTATGGCATAAGATTGTGGAGGTTGGGTAAGGATATGAGATATATCATGGTTGGTATATCTGGCCTGATGCTGCATGCCTGGATTTTACAGATATGCGGCTTAAATGTGCTGTTCAGGCGATTATTTGGCATACAGATAGAGTGGAAGGATATGGACAGGTCTGATATATAAAAGGCTGGAAGGGCTACGATTGGATAGGAAGAAGTGGCTGGCGGTAAGCTTCACAGTAAGCATCATCTCGATGTCGGCAATCCTGATTCTCACTGTGGATGAGAATACGTTTGTCTATTTGAGGAGGATTCAACCGATATACCTTCTGATAGCGATAGGTCTAAACATCTTCTCATGGTTCGTGTGGGGCTTGCGCATAAAGATACTGGCAGAATCGCTTGGCAGTAAACTCCATATACTCAAGTCCACGAAGATAGTTGTAGCAAATCTATTGGTTGCTGCAATAACGCCGTCCATGGCAGGAGGTGAACCGATCAGGATATATCTGCTGCGCAAGAATGGGATGAAATTTGGAGATGCAAGCGCAGTCGTACTTGGAGAGAGGGTACTGGATGGATTGTTTTTTGGAATGGCTGCACCGATTGCCCTGTTTTTATTCAAAGATATCGTAAGAGATCAGATATATGTGAGTATGTTGTTTGCACTTGCAGGCGTATTGCTATGTTGCTTGCTGGGTATGATGATATATGCTCTCTTCCGTCATGATAATCTTAAGAGGTGGTTGTCCGCTCTTTTCAGATGGATCCTTCCTAAATTTACTCGCAAGAACGTCGATAACATCGTCACAAGAATAAACACGGAGATTGACAACTTCAATAGAAGTTTATGGAGACTGCTTCGAGAAGGCAAGGTCGCATTGACCCTCGCAATCATCTGTACGATCGCATTCTGGCTTCTGGGATTTGCCATTCCATCCCTCATCCTTATGGGGCTTGGTGCAGACCCTGTATGGTTGTACTCCATCATGGCACAGATAATCCTGGCGCTCATAATGATGATTCCAATTACGCCTGGAAGCAGTGGACTGGCGGAGTTAGGACTTGTATCTCTGTATGCGACTTTTGTACATATCCCCCTACTTGGCATATTGGTAGTTATATGGAGAACTGTGACGTATTATTCCAATATCATCGCAGGCAGTATCATCAGTTTGAAGATGTTGCAGGATGAGAAGTTAATTTAAAAACATTCGTCATCCAAAGAAGTATTTGGGCATGAAAGCGCTCAAAGACGACGGGGATTCGTACTCATGTCGCGATGAAAGGTTTAAGGAAGATTAAGAGTCCTCTGGATTTGATTAAAGAAGGTGACAAGTAAAATATGAGCTCGGATATAATGCCAATTTGGAGTGATGTGCGAACTTAGTTCGGATATACTAAGTTAGGCGTAGTCGTGGACTTCGGGTGCAAAATAAATAATAGGATTAAATAATACATTTAACCATAGTGGTGATGAAAGTGAAAATAAAAGACGAACCATCTGAGTTGGCAGCAATATTAGCACTATTAGAAGTAAAAGGCCTAGGTCCAGTTAAGTTTAAGT
>JAJOKI010000064.1 GCA_021129915.1 Methanocellales archaeon
TCACCCATTTTTTCAATTTCCCTTAGAACCCCTCCAAGAACCTCAGGCGATAATCTAAATCCTGATGAGATTAGCTCGAGAATGTAGTCTTTTGCCTCCTTTTTTGAGAGTACATTTTTCTTCAGCCCACGTAGAATCACGTATAGGGTTCCCTTTACATTTAACCCGAAACTCTCGGCTACTTTTCGCCCTGTAGCATCGTCGATCAAAATCAAGTCCGCTTTTACATTTTTGCCCAGGGAGATAGCTTCGACCTCGCCCCTATCGATCTCTCTAGCAATTTCAAGGAGTCCAGAGTCAACTCTTGCGTCTTTGACCTCTAACCATTTATCCCGTATTGCTTCTTTTATTGCAATAACCTCAGAATAGCCCTCTTCTCTCCCCCTTACTACTACTTCATTGAAAACTTCAGGTGGGATAATAACGGTTTTGAAAACATCTCTCAACAATGATAGTTTGTTCGTCTTAGCTAGATATATCAGGGGAGTTGAGTTAGAAACTGCTTTCAAGGTGACTCCTCTAAGGCTTTTAGATCGTCTCTGAGTTCCTCTGGCCCATATTGGAGTTCGACATGCCTTTCCTTAAGAACCTCAATTATTTTCCAGAGGGATATGTCTGCTGTCCTTGCTGCTTTCCAGAGGGTGATTTTTCCATGGCGGTATAGTTCGATGGCTTTATCCAATCTCTTCTCTTTGATTCCTCTGGCTAATAGCTCCCTTATCATCACTGATTTGTCTTTGTCCTCTGCTTTTGAGAGGCGCTCTAGTTCAGCGTGAACGTCCTCAGACAACCTCACCGATATTAATTGCCCCATTCAAGTCACCTGTAATACAGTATATATAAATAGTATACTTAAATTTTTCTAAGTGAAACTGTAGATTGTTTTTAATCGATTTATCTAACTTGTTGAACTGTTTTAAAGTCGAGTTCAACATCGACCTTCTTGCCCGCAATATTCTCCAGAGCCTCTAATAACAGCCTCACTTCACCGGCGAGGTTCTCTTCCAACGAAACTATGTGCTTTTTCGAGCGGTCCATCCCTTCCTGTAATCGAGCGAGCTGGTCCTTGGCTGAGATGATCGATCGTTCGATCTCCCTTCTATCTTTGAATATCGTTAGATCTGAAAGCTGGTCTTTGGTCTTTCCGATATTCGACTGCAGCAGATCGCGTCTCTCCCTGATAGAAGATATTTCAGCATTTAACAGATGGTCTATCCATTTCAATGTCTTATCTCGCCTTCGCCCTTTTAGAGGGAGAACATCTCCTTCGATGATATTCTGTAGGGTGTGGAGAAAATCCACGACATTCTCATCGAGCGCATGAATCGGCGATGATAGTATTGAAGATAGCACCCTTCTCTCTCCAGGAGCGAGGGTGTGCCGCCCAGTCTCATCCTGCTTCTTCAAGAGTTTGAGCGCCTTGTCAATCGGTAGAAAAGCCTTGGCCAAATCCTCTTCGAGCATGCTCAACTCTTCTTCTAACGAAGATAATTCGGTTTCGAGCTCTTTGAACCGCATCCACTCTTCCCCTTCTTCAAGCATCCTCATTCTTTCCTCATCCACTTCGATTCTCTTTTCGAGCGCGAATACCTCCTCTTCTCGATCGTTGACCATCCCTTTTTCTCTCTCTATTGCAGATTTGATATCTTTTACATTTTGTACTATCTCTGGCACCCTCTCCAGATTCATGATCTGGCTTTCTTTTTCCACGAGGGGTGCGATAAGTTGGTTAAGAAGGGTTTTCAGTCGATCGAGATTTGAGATGACCTTCTCAACCTCATCTGGAAAGAGTGACCTAACACAATAGATGTTCTTCCGCGGCATCGCCAGTACGAATTCCATGCTGGAGGTCGTCGTCTTATGAAAGGATAAAACCGTTTTATAATCGGTTTGGGTCGGGATACACATCTTTTCGACCAAATAATTGAGATGTTTCACCATCTTATCGCGGGCGGTCAATCCCGATTTTGTGATGGGGGCGGGTATATGTTCAGCTGGCTCGGCATCCTGAAGTTCGGAGATATTTTGCCTAAGTCTATCCTGCACATCATTTATCTCCCCATACAACCGGCTGGCATTTGCACTCAAACCACGAAATAGCACTCCCGATGCCGTGTCCAGCCAGGCACCTATTTCATCGAAGGCGATTGTAGTTGGTATTTTCTCTCTGCCAAATATTCTGTTCAGCCATTTCACCTGTTCAAGTTAGATGGCAATGGGTTTAATATTTTTGCAACCACCTCGCCATCAGAAAAAACGTTATAATATGGAGCACTAATTATATGCAATGAAAGTCATCAAAGACCCAATCCACGGATATATATTGCTTGACGACCTCGCGCTCAAGTTAATTGACACCCCTGAGATGCAGCGCCTCAGGCGCATTCGCCAGTTGGGCCTATCGAATCTCGTCTATCCAGGTGCGAATCACACCAGATTTGAGCATTCGCTCGGCACGTTGCATTTGGCAGACCAGCTGTTAGACCAATTGGCCATCGCTGGCAAAGAAAGAGACGAAGTCAGGGCAGCTGCATTGCTGCATGACATTGGACATGGACCATTCTCGCATGCCACGGAAGGACTGATAATTCAACATACGGGCAGGAGCCATGACGATGTGGAAAAATTAATTTCAGATAGCGCGATCGCAGACGTATTAGATGCACATTCGCTCGACCCTGCGCATATCACTCAACTCATCAAAGGCGAAACAGCGTATGGGCAGCTGTTAAACAGCGAGTTTGATGTGGACAGAATGGATTACCTGATTAGAGATGCCCATTATACGGGCGTGGCATATGGAGTCATCGACTATGTGCGATTGATACATGAGATGGAGATCCAAAATCAAAATCTGGTGGTGGGAGAAGGGGGGCTACAGGCTGCAGAATCCCTATTGGTGTCGCGCTTTCTAATGCACCCTACTGTATATTATCACCATGTGAGCAGGATTGGCGAAGCCATGCTTGTGCATGCTGTTGAGGCATTACTCCGAGCAGGACTGGAACCGGCATGCTTGAGGAAGATGGACGATTATGAACTGATAATGGCGTTGCGAAGCTCGGAGGGATATTCGCGCGATGTCATCGCACGGATCGACCAGCGAAGGTTGTTCAAACGTGCGCTGTACGTCGGGAAGGACATGGTAAATGTCGAAAAGATACTAATGCTGAGGGGGCAAATGGAAAAAATCGAGAACGAGATTGCAGAAGAGGCAGGCGTCCCGGAAGGATATGTATTGTTGGATATTCCCAGGCGACCAGAAATAATCGAGATGAGGGCGAAGATACTGGTCAACGGCAAGATGAAGCGATTGGATGAGGCATCGCATTTAGTGAGAATACTGGTAGATGCGCAGTGGGATAATTGGAAATTAGGGGTATATGCGCCAGAGGAATACAAAGATGCTGTTGAGCGGGTGGCAAAGGAGATGCTCGACGTTAGAAAACCCCTTGTCCAGCAGAGATTTTGCTGAACTTCGAACTGCGATATGTTCCATCTGCGACATTTGCAAAAATCATCCTTGGATTTCCACAAACCGTGGATACTGCAGTATTCTCTTGCACCGCTTCTGGCTTAACTTCCTATAAACTCTGCTGTCTATAATTAGCTCTACCCACTCTATGTAATGGCGTTTTTACTCCTCGGTATTTTTGATAACATATTTTTCGCTTTCATTTTCTGGATCTCGGTAATGTCTTGGGATGCTTCTATACAACCCCGTCTTTATCTCTTAAGGCGAAATATTGTATCAGAATTTTCACATATATTTTTAGTCCCTTCCTTCATTTCATGCAATATCTGTTCTACTTTGTCTACGCTTTTTTTAGGGTGACAGTCGCGCACATCCTTTCCGATTACACCAACAGGTCTCCTGAATATCCTCGTGTCATGCTTATTCCAGGCTAATACCTTATCGTTTACATCAACTACTGAAAATTCGATGGGTATTGTTTCAAGAACTGCCTCCAAAATACTTTCAGGCCGATCATTTTCAATACCTCAGTATTTCTCACATTTGAACATAGTTCATGATGTGATACTTTTCATCGCTTCTCCTCTTAAGCTCATTGATTAACTTTTTCGGCTGCAACGATAAAAATCTCGGCGATCTGTTCAAACCCTTCTTTCTTGGCAATCTTAGAATAGAACGTGTATCTATTCCTTGCCTGGCTTTCGCCAATAAATGCTTTTGTTAGATTCTGGATTGTGTTTTTCATAGTTTTTACCTCGCGTTATTCAGATTAGATACTTTTCAACATCCCCTTGATGACATCCGCAGACCTTTTTAATTGAATCAGCTCTTCTTCGGTCAGGTCGTATTCGAGGACACTCGACACGCCATTTTTGCCTATCAGCGCCGGCACACCTATGGCGACGTCACGCAGTCCGTATTCACCCTCCAGCACAACGCTCACCGGTATCATGGCGTTTTCATCACTTACAATTGCCTTTACGATCTTTGCAATGCACGATGCAGGAGCATAATAAGTAGCGCTCTTTCTCCGTATGACTTCCATGCCCTTATCCTTCGTGGTCTGGACGATA
>JAJOKI010000055.1 GCA_021129915.1 Methanocellales archaeon
TGCTCAAAAGGGCTCCTGCTACGCTACTTTCAGTTAACTTCCCAATCTCCTGACCATCACTGGAAAGGAATGTCCATTCATCCTTAATAATGGATTTAAGCCCTTTTCGCCTTATGGCTCCTACAGCCTCGCTTGTGGTCGCATCTTGCACATTATACGTTGCATCAATATCAAGTATCTGGGGAGTCTTAATCACCAAAAGCTCTTCTTTTTGGCTTTCGTCTGAGTAGATGCGAAAATCCTCCCTCAATTTAAATGCTTTCTGCTCTGAGTAGAAGAGAAGATTCCCATTCCTATCATATATTTGAAAAGCTCCCCCAAATAACTTAAACACCTTCCTCCGAAATAGGTAATGATTGTGTTGGAATGCAGGATGAAGTTCTTTTGCTATTGCCATTTCGCACCTCCTTTCAATTTTGCTCTAAGACATGGCATATGACTTCGATAATATATACTTCTTTATCGTCTTTGAATTCTTACGTCATTACAAAGGAGTGTTTTGGAGTGTGCTCATAATGAATTTATGCCCACCCTTTCGGCTCTTTGACGCTCATGTTGATCATCATCTCTGATATGTCCACTCCATACTCCGCCATCCTTTTTAAGCTCTCTAAAACGGACCGCAGGTATGCCAGCTCTGTGGTGTTGTGACGATTCTTCAATACTCTCTCGCTCACAGCTGTCACCAGCTCCACAGCCTCTTGAGACTCTGCTATCGCTTTGTTCGCGGCTTTTACGTCCCTTTTGAATAGACATGCAAGCACGTTGTCGAATGAATTCCATACGAACTCTCCCGCCTCAGATATTTCTGCATTTAACTTCGGGTCAAGGTTCTTCATTTGAGTCGCATCTTTCGCAATTTTTTCAGCATGATCTGCTATCCTTTCCATGCTCTTCGCGATGAGCCTGTATCCCATACATTCTCTCTGATGCTCGATGCCCATTTTTTCGGCCACGTTATAATCTCCGATCACTGCCTTGAGCTGCTTCACGATAAGCAGATAAAATCTATCCACTTCGTTATCCCGCTGTATGACATCCTGTGCAAGTGCTACGTCCCCGTCCTGCAGAGCCGTTATGGAATCCCTTTGCATCGATTTGATAATCCTCGCCATTCGCTGAAATGTCTTTTCAAGCGACAACTCCTCATAGTTTAACAGGCTTTGCAGGGTCAGCTCATCTCCCGATTCATCGACCACTTCGAGCCCTATCAGTCCCTGTCTGACCGAGTCTTTTATCCATTTCTTATCTTGTGTGCTGAATCCTTCCTGGGAGACCAGTTTTATCGTGTCATAGCCGACCAGGTAGTGTGCTATTAGCAATCTGAAAATGTCCTCTCGCTTTTCGTCTGGAAATAGTTTTATAACTGCTCTGGATGCCTCTCGCTTTTTCGGCCCTGTGGTGATGAGAATCGAATTATCCGCTCCACGTATAAGCGTTACTTCATCTCCCTGGCTTATCCCCACCCTTCTTGCCCAATCTATTGGCAGAGACACTACCAGTGTTGATCCGCCCGTCATCTGGACCTTTCGTCTTTCTCCTTCCAATTCTTTTTCTCACCTATATAGACTATTGAGTAGATATATCTATATTGGGATAATGTATATATAATTATTGATCGTATGGCCATATGTGAAGGAGGTAAATAAATATGGATGCGAGTAGTATCGAGCGCCGAATACGTGGCGCAAAACATATGACCACAATTCCAGATGGTTTAGATGATGGCATAGGCAAGACGACGAGAGATGCTGGGGCGGGCAGGCACTGCGTCATGGTATACCTTTGTGAGTGCAGTGAACTGATAGACAGCAGTGACGAATTCTGCTCTTCTTGTGGGCGCCAGCTGGAATGGCATGAGATAAGGTAAGAGACTTCATCAAGGTGTTTCCATGAATTGCGCACATATCAGTAGACCTATATAGTCTATATTGTTCTATATATTCTATTTAGAAATTATTATATAGCAGTACAATCAACAAATAATAGTTAAAAGAATGTGGGGAGGAAAAAACCTTAGACATCGCTGGCTCTACGACAGTCGCGCCCCTGGGTGAAGAATGGGCACGGTTGTTCATGGAGAAAAACCCAGATGTCAAAGTTTATGTAGCTGGCACAGGCTCAGGTGCAGGGATCAAGGCAGTTGGTGGAGGAGAAGTGGACATAGGAATGTCCTCAAGAGACGTTAAATCTAAATACCTTCTTCTTGGGAATTGCTGCCATAATAGGCGCGAGCTTTGCTGGAATTCTGGGGGCAATTGTTGGGGCAGCCGCCGGGAACGCCATTACCGATGGATTTGCCGGCTTGTGAGGGAAGAGCTGGGCAAGATGTCGGGGTGCTATTAACACTAGTCTGGACGATTGGAGGCATATTATGACCACAAACAAAATGGAGGCGGCAAATCTGAGCCTATGGTATGGGGATCATCAAGCTCTGACGGATGTGAGCGTTAAGATTAAGAAGAACATGGTTACCGCACTGATTGGACCATCTGGCTGCGGGAAAACGACGTTTATAAGAGCGTTAAACAGGATGAATGACCTGATAGATGGTGTGCGCATCACGGGAACTGTTTGGCTCGATAATGAAGATATATATGGAGATGATATAGATGTTGTGCAGTTGAGAAAACGAGTTGGCATGGTTTTTCAGCAACCAAATCCATTTCCGATGTCCATCTACGACAATGTGGCATACGGTCCAAGAATTCATGGGATAAAAGATAGAAGAAAGTTAGATGGAATAGTGGAGAGAAGTATAAGAGAGGCTGCCCTGTGGGAGGAAGTAAAAGATAGGCTGAACAAACCTGCGCTGAAATTGTCTGGCGGTCAGCAGCAGAGACTCTGCATTGCGAGAGCCCTGGCAGTAGAGCCAGAGGTTATATTAATGGACGAGCCCTGCTCTGCATTGGACCCGATCGCCACCTCCAAAATAGAGGACCTGATTCAGGAGCTTAAAAAAGAATATACCATCGTCATCGTAACACACAACATGCAGCAGGCGGCAAGAGTGTCAGACTATACCGCATTCTTCTTTACCAACGGGGAACTAATAGAATATGGGCCGACCTCAAAAATCTTCGAAAGTCCGCAGGATAAACGCACTGAAGATTATATAACCGGAAAGATTGGATAGAGGTGATGTCGATGATAAGGAAAACGTATCATCAAGAATTGGGGGGATTAAAACAAGACATTTTAAAAATGGGAGATGTGGCCAAAAAAGCGATTCATGACTCTGTGCAATCTCTGGCTGAGCAGGACAAGGAATTAGCTGCCAAGGTCATTGAGGAGTATGGTCCCATGGTCGATAAGATGGAGCTGGAGATAGAGGACAAATGCATGAAATTGATTGCACTGCAGCAGCCGATGGCAGGGGACCTGAGGGTTATCGGGACATGTATGAAGATGATAACAGACCTGGACAGGATGAGCGATCTTGCCACAAATATCGCTGAAATCACGCTTGCAACGGCTGATAAACCTTTGGTAAAGCCACTCATCGATATCCCACGCATGTCTGAGCTTACATTGGAAATGGTCAAGGACAGTTTGGATGCATTTGCAACGCATGATGCCAAGTTGGCGGAAAGTGTATCAGATAAAGACGATATAGTAGATGCGTTATATGATCAGGTCCGCCGGGAATTGATAACTCTCATGATCGAAGACCCACACACGATTGGCGGTGCGTCCCATCTTTCATTTACGGCAAGCCATATAGAGAGGATGGCGGACCATGCATGCAATATTGCTGGCAGGGTCGTCTACATGGTTACCGGTGAAAGGGTGAAATTGGGATAGCCATGTCATGTAATTTTCTTTTCAACCACTGCTCCATTCGGTTCAACCTCGGCAAAAATCTGACCCTCGAATGTGTAGACCTCTACTCCCCCATCCAGCCACATGTCTGGTGTCAGCCCTGCCTTGATGCACGTCTGGGATAAAAATCCCTTCGCATCGAGGCCATATTCGGTAGCTACCTGGGGGAGCAGCAGACCAGAAAGCGTGGCAAACTTTACAAGCAGTCCATGTTTGCCAATTTGTATTTTCTCAGGCCGTTCATTTGTCTTGCCCTCTATTAATTTAGGCGGTGCGAGTATTGTAATCTCTATTGTAATGTCGTCTAATTCATTTATTTGAACGGGGGGGAACCGTGGGTCCCTGATTGCGGCACTTATGGCAGAATCCACGATAGCATCACCGAGGAGCATATCCGGATATGGCTGGCCGATGCAACCTCGCAAACCCTCTTTGTGTAGTGTTACAAACACTCCCCTCTTCTCCATGAACTTTCCGGAAAGTTTCGGTGATACTGTGGTATGTTCGTTTAAATATCTCTCGATAGATTTTCTGGCGAGTTTTATCGCCAGTTCGCCGTCTTTTAAGCTTAACATGTTCTCCCCATGATGATTATGTTTTATACGAAAGATATATGAGTCTTCTGGACAATTAAGATAACCTGTGAGAGAGGAAGGGCGGCTGCCGACATTGTTGAGGAAAGTCCCCCCACCGTCTGGACATACGAGTGTGCGCAA